>CADEGB010000478.1 GCA_902826755.1 uncultured Gemmatimonadota bacterium | reverse complement strand
ATCGAGCGGCCCGCGTCCCGCTCGGGGTACCGACCCGAAGGCCGAAGGTCGCACCACCGGTCCGCTCCCGCGAGAGGGCCTGGTAGCGGAGTTCCAGACCCGCGCCGAGGCCCAGGACGCGCCCCAGTTCCACGCCGGCCCCCGCCGACCAGGCGCTCCAGAACGCCACGCCGAAGCGGCGCCGAAAGTCGAAGGCCCCGACGCTCGCGCCCGCAAGGAGGTAGGGCCGGGCCGTTCGGGACAGCGGCACCACGAGATCTCCACCGAGACCGACCAGGAACGCACCGCCGTCGCGGGGCCCCTGCACCGCTACCTGGCCGAACGGGACCACCGCGATCGGTCCGAGCCGGTAGGACGAGATCGAAAGCCGATAGTCCGACACCCGCGGATCAGTGAGCCAGCGCGACGCCGCCACGCCGACGTCCTGGGCGCGAAGCGCCGACGCGCCCAGCAGGGCGAGTCCGACCGACCACCACACCCGACTCACCGGTCCTCCAGCTTGATCGGGCGACCGGTCGCGAGATCGACCTGATAGATGGCCATGACGCGGCAGTGTCGGCTCAATTCGGCCCGGATCGACCCGGGCCGCCATGCCGTCGGCGCCGCGGTGACGAAGAGCAGCGGGACCTTGATCCGGGTCGAGTCGCTCCGGATCTCGACGCTCCGCTCGTAGCACCCGACACCGCCGCTGTCCCGCGCCTCCCGGCCCTCCGCGAGCCAGATCTGGTGGCCGCTCCGGGTGGTGAGGACGAGTGAGTCGAGGGGCCGAGCCGGCCCCGCCACGGACGGCGTCGAGTCCGGCGGCGTGGCCCCACCCGAGCTCCGCGGCCCCGCGCACGCCGCGGTCACGACCACCGCCGCCATCGCCACCCGCGTCACTCGCCGTCCTCGTGGACGACCAGCGGCGTGGCATCCGGGGCCACCTGCAGGGTTTCCTGCAGCCTGGGGGACTTCCGGAGCAGTCTGAGCCAGAGGGCAAGACCGACGGCGGCCGCAATCCCGCCCCCCGTCACGGTCGTGATCAACTGGCTCCTGGCGTCCAGCCGATCCGGAACCACCAGCGCCACCGCCGCCGCCCCCAAAAACGAAGCTGCCCACGCCACCAGCGGCGTGAGCAGCCATCCGAACAACCGGGCGACGAACCGAAGCAGGCTCATCTCACCCGCGGCGGCCCCCCAGGCCGGTGATCACCACCAGAAGCGCCTGGGCCGGCAGGACCGATACGCCAAAGGTTCCGAGCCCATACGAAGCGCCGGGGAACTTGGCCACGGTGGCCACCGCCATGATCACGGCGGCCAGGACGAGCGTCAGCACCACCAGCATGGTCGGATTGGCCGCGCCGGACTTGCCCGCCTGATTGGCAAGCACCCAGGCGCCGAGCCACGGCATGTAGGTGCCGACCATCCACCAGACCGGGTGATAACACCAGTTGCTGCCGCCACCGATCTCGAGCCAGCGATTGGTGTACACGCCAAGAGGCTGCAGCGCGGCGACATCGATGAGCAGATAGACCACGGTGGCGAAGAGACCGATCCCGGCAGCCCCCGCGATACCCTCGATGCTCCGGGCCCGGGTCCAGAGGCCGGGCAGCGCGATCGTGGCGGCGACGCCGATGACGAGAATGGCCCCGCACACGAGCAACTCGGTCATGCCGGAGACCCGCGGCTGCGCCAGCCCGAACGCGGCAATCAACGCGGCCTGGAGCACCCCGAGCTGGGCGCCCGAACGGAGCACGTGACGGAGTTCGGTGTGATCAGCGGCGGTCGGATGAACAGCGGAGGTCATGGGTGCTCCGGACTGGTCAATAACGATGAAGGAACGCCTTCGAATTTAGCGACTTCCGCTGCCCGGAGCCAAGTCCGGGACCGAGACCGGGGCTGCCACCAGGCGCCGGGCCCCGTCGTCCTCCACGACGATCAGGCGGCCGTCGGGGGCCAGGCCGGCGGCCGTCCCGGCCACTGGCAGGTCGACCCGGCGACCCCGAAGCCAATCCCGGCGGTCGAAGTCGGCCATCTCCCCCGACTCGAGTGCCCCTCCCGCCGCCCCGGCCGCGATCACCGCCCTGGCCACTGACTCGGCCAGGTCGCCCGGATCGCCGGCAAACCCGAGGTCGCTGAGCCGGACGGCCAGGCTGGCGAGTTCCGGCGGAATCGGATTGGCGACGTTGACCCCGACCCCGACGGCCACCCAGCCCGGTCGGTCACCGATCCAGCGAGCCTCGCAGAGAATCCCACCGAGCTTCCGATCGAGGGCGATCAGGTCGTTGGGCCACTTGAGCCGGATCGGGACCGTCGCGAGCGGGTCGAGCACCGCAGCCACTCGAAGCCCGACCCGCAGACTCAACCCCTCCAGCGAAGGCGGGGTCTCGGGGCGAAGGATTACGGTCAGCCAGAGGCCACCGGCCGCGGAGGACCACGCGCGCCCCCGGGTGCCCCGCCCCCGGCCCTGTTCGACCGCCACGACCACGGTGCCGGCGGGAGCGCCTTGCCCGGCGAGGTCGTGCGCCAGGTCCTGGGTCGAAGCCACCGACACCAGCCGGTGGACGACGAGTTCGGTCACCGGCCGAGCCACCCGAACCAGACGAGGCAGAACACGCCGAGCAACGCGCAGTAGGGCGCAAATAGGTGGAAACGGCTGCTGCGGAGCAACGCCACCAGGAACCGGATGGCGATGATGCCCGAGATCAGGGCCGCGACGAACGCCCAGACGAGGCCCGGGTCCGTCAGGCTGACCCCGGCGGGAATGTCCCGCATTTCCATCACCCCGGTGCCGGCAATCACGATGATCGACATCAAGAACGAGAACTCGGCCGCCACCCCCGGCGCCACACCGGTCCACAGCGCCGCCGCGATCGTGGCACCGGAGCGGGAGATGGCCGGGATGATCGCGGCCGCCTGCCCGATCCCGATCAGGAGCGAGCGGCCCACCGTGATCGGCGCGCCCCGGGTTCGCTTGGCCGCCCACTTGGTGCTCCAGAGAATGACCGCCGTGGCGATGAACTGCCAGCCGAGGTCGACGGGAGAATGGAACATGGCCTCGAACCAGTCCCGCCAGAGGATCCCCGCCACGGCGGCTGGAATCGACGCGACGATGAGGAGGCCGGCATATCCCAGGGCGGCCTTCTGGCCGGCGAAGAGCCCCCGCAGCAACTCGGCGATCCGTTGCCGGTACGCGATGAAGACCGACAGCAGCGTGGCTTGGTGGACGACCACCTC
Source organism: uncultured Gemmatimonadota bacterium (assembly GCA_902826755.1). GTDB lineage: Bacteria > Gemmatimonadota > Gemmatimonadetes > Gemmatimonadales > GWC2-71-9 > SHZU01. The sequence continues at coordinate 68 of CADEGB010000478.1, read as the reverse complement.
GAAGAACACGCCCTGCGGCCGGTACCCCACGAATCGCTCCGCCAGCACCAGATGCCCGGAGCTGGCGA
>CADEGB010000477.1 GCA_902826755.1 uncultured Gemmatimonadota bacterium | reverse complement strand
GGCCGCCGTGCCCGTCGCGGCCCAGACCGACGAGACGCTGCTCGTCCGAGGGGGTACCATCCACACCGCGGTCGGCGCCCCGATCCGCAATGGCGCCATTCTGCTGCGGGGCGGGAAGATCGTGGCCATCGGGACCTCGATCGCGGCCCCGGCCGGCGCCCGGATCATCGACGCCACCGGCAAGGATATCGTGCCGGGGATGATCGACAATCACTCCCATATCGGCGCTCGGGCCACCGACCTCAACGATTTCCCGAAGCTCATCGGCCCCGAGCATCGATTCATCGACGCCCTCGATTGGAACGATCCCGACTTCAAGGACGCCGTCGAGGGTGGCGTGACCACGATCGTGACCGGCCCCGGGAGCGGCGAGAACGTGAGTGGCATGGCCGTCGTCATCAAGACGTTCGGCGCCGACCCGGACCGGCGGATGTTGCTCGAAAAGGGGGGGATGAAGTTCGCGATGGGGCCCAAGGGGCGCGTTCGCTATCCGGCCACGGCCATGGGCGTGGCCGCCAATCTCCGCCAGTACCTGATCCGAACCCAGGAGTATCAGGCCTCGCTCAAGAAATGGGAGGACGATGGCCGGAAGGGGAATCCTCCCGCCCGCGACCTCGGCTACGAGGCGATGGGCGAGGTCCTCGCCAAGAAGACCTACGTCCGGGCCCACGTCCATCCGGCCACCGATGTGATGACGCTGGTCCGGCTCAAGGAGGAATTCGGGTTCGAGTTGACCCTCCATCACTCGACCGAAGCCTACAAGGTGGCGCCGGAGCTGGCCAAGCGGGGGATTTCGGCGGTGGTCCTTCCGCTCGGTCCGCGGATCGGGGTCAGTGAGGACGCGATGGCCGGACCGTATCTCCTCTGGAAGGCAGGGGTCAAGATCGCGATGCACACCGACGCGCCGGTCATCAGCCAGAAATGGCTCCGGCTCTGCGCGGCCCTGGCGATGCGGTACGGGATCCCGGAGGACGAAGCTCTCAAGATGGTGACGCTCAACGCTGCCGAAATCGCCCGAATGGCGGATCGGGTCGGCAGCCTCGAGGTCGGCAAGGACGCTGACCTGGCGATCATCAACGGGCCCTGGTACGAGCCCGCCTCGCGGGTCGACACGGTCATCGGCGATGGCCGGGTGATCTACGAGCGGAAGGACGGCAACTGATGCGGGTCTTCTGGACAGGCGGCCTCCTCGTCGCAACGATGGTCGGATGGGCGGCGACGGTCGCCGGGCAGGACAAGGCCGTGGCGATTCGGGGTGGGACCGTGGTGCCGGTGAGTGGCCCCGTCATCCCGAATGGCACCGTGGTGCTGCGGGGCGGCAAGATCGTGGCGGTCGGCGCCTCGGTGGCGATTCCGGCTGGCGCGGAGATCGTCGATGCCCGGGGCAAGTTCGTGCTTCCCGGCCTGGTCGACGCGATGAGCAACATCGGGATCGCCGCCGGCGATCAGGACGAGCCCTCTGAGCCGATCAACCCGGCCAACCGCGCGTTCGAGGCCTACAATCCGTTCGGCGATTTTGGCTCCGGTCGGGGTGGTCCCCTTCGAAATCGGGAAATCCTCTCAGGTGGGGTCACCACGATGTACGTTGGCCCCGCGGATGCCACCCTCATCGGTGGGCAGGGCGTCGTCGTCAAGACGGCGGGCCCGGATCTGGCCGGGGTCGTCGTCCGGGAGCCGGCGGCGATGGACATGACCCTCGGCAATCCGCCCAAGGCCGCTGGTCGAGCCCGCAATCGCGACCCCGCCACGCGAATGGCCGAAGTGGCCATGATCCGGCAGCGCCTGGTCAAGGCGCAGGAGTACCAGCGGAGCCGGGAGCAGAACCCCACCAGGCCTCGTGATCTGGGCCTCGAGGCGCTTGGTCGGCTGCTGCGCCGCGAGTTCCCGGCCCGAATCCAGGCCAACCACCCCACCGACATCCGGTCGGCGCTGCGGCTGGCCCAGGCGTTCGGCTTCGACCTCGTGCTCGACGGCGCCCAAGGGGCCTTCGCCTTCAAGGATGAGCTGGCCTCCCGTCGGATTCCCGTCATTCTGGGGCAGGTCTCTCATCCCTACGTCAGCAACGAGGAAATCCCGAACAAGGAAGACTACCCGCCGGTGGACGAGCGGCTTCCCTCGAAGCTGACCAAGGCCGGTGTGACCACGGCGATCGCCACGTTCTCGCGGTCGTTCGGCAGCCTGGCGCCGGCCGGCAGCGCCAAATGGCTCCTGATCGACGCCGGGATCGCGTCCGGCTACGGGCTGACCGAAGCTGAAGTCCTCAAAGCCGTCACCCTGATCCCGGCCGAGATTCTCGGCGTGGCCAATCGGGTCGGCAGCCTCGAAGTCGGCAAGGACGCCGACGTCATCGTCCTCGATGGACCGCCGCTCAGCGTCAAGACCTGGGTGCAGCGGGTCTACGTCGGCGGGGAGTTGGTTTACCAGAAGTGATCGTCCCTACCCGCCAGTTTCCTCCCCGGGCCGTGGCTCGGCCGCGCCTCGGCTACTGGTTGCCGAGGCTCCGGACCGCCGCGCCCGATCCACCCCGTCTCCTCGGGATGACGGGCCGACGATAGTCGGAGCCGGCCGGGCGTTCGGCCCGAATCCGGGGTTGCCGGGCGCGTCAATTCCATCAAACATCGATGTGGCACGAGACCCCGCCGGGCGAATGCCCGCGGGTCGACTGCCCGATCGGAAGGCGGCCGCTCGGCCGCCCCAATCGGGCGCATCCACCGAACCAAGAGGACAACGTTCCATGTGCATCTATCGCGCTGACAACATCGGGTCCATGCTCCGGCCGCCGACCCTCCTTGCCGCCCGGGCGCAGCACCAGGCTGGCACGCTCGACGACCCAACCTTCAAGGCCATCGAAGACCGGGCGGTCGATTTCTGTGTCGCGGTGCAGGAACTGTCCGGCATCGGGGTGCTGACCGACGGTGAAATGCGCCGCAACGTGTTCGCGAGCCAGCTTGCCCAGGCCGTCGAGGGGTTCGATACGGTCACCGGCAACACGGTCGACTGGTTCACGATGGAAGGGAAGAAGGAGACCAGCCCGGTGACGGTGGGCCTGGTCAGCAAGATGAAGCGGAAACGACACCTCTCGTCGGAGGAGTACGTCTATCTCCGGGCCAAAACCCGTCTTCCCACCAAGATGACGATTCCGAGCCCGACGATGTACGCCTACTACTGGGTGCCCGGACTCAGCACCGCGGCGTATCCCAATCCGGACGCCTACATGGCGGACGTCACCGACATTCTCCGCGATGAGGTCCACGAGCTGGTCCGACTTGGTTGCGAGTACATCCAGTTTGAC
>CADEGB010000476.1 GCA_902826755.1 uncultured Gemmatimonadota bacterium | reverse complement strand
GTACACTGGCGCCTCGAAGGCGCGGAACAACGCCTCCTGCGCCTCGGGGTCGCCGGCCTTGAGCCGTGGCAGTACCGCCTCGGCGTCGGCCAGCCGATACGCGTCCATCCGCAGGGTTCCTGTCAGCACGTCCGGAAAGATGCCTAAACGGGCGTCATGGTTGCAGATTGGGGGGATGACGACGCCCCCGGCCGAATGGCTCGACCACCTCCAGGACGAAGCCGACGCGGCCTTCCTGTATCGCCGCTTGGCCGATCTCGAAACAGATCCCCATAAAGTCAAGATATTCAACAACTTGGCCGACGTCGAGGAGCGTCATGTCCAGGTCTGGATCCGGGTTCTCGGCGAAGGCGGTCATCAGGCGGTCAAGCCGGCGCCCACGGTTCGGGCCCGGGCCATGGCCCGGATCGCCGGGTGGCTTGGACCACGCTTCCTCCTTCCGGCCCTGCTGGCGGAAGAGGGTCGCGAGGTCAAAGGCTATCTGGAGCTTCACGAGCGGTCGGTCGGGGACCCCGCCGGTGCCGCCGCGCTCGACCTGGCCCGGGAGTCGAAGCACCATGCCGCCAACCTCTCCCGGTTGATCGGGCGAACGGGGGAGCCGTGGCACCGGGCCGGGGTTGGCGGCTTTCTCCGGAACGTGGTGTACGGATTCAACGACGGCCTCACCGCCAACTTCGGGCTGCTGGCCGGGATGGTCGGGGCCCAGGGGTCGCTGGCCAACGCCGGTCACGCGGTGGTGGTGGCCGGGTTGGCCGGTGCGGTGGCGGACGCCCTCTCGATGGGGTCGAGCGGATACCTCGCCGCCAAGAGTGAGCGCGAGGTCCACGAGTACGAAATCGGGATGGAGCGCGAGGAAATCCGGCTGATGCCGGAACTCGAGCGCGAGGAGTTGGCGCTCATCTACCAGGCCAAGGGGATCCCCGAGGCTGACGCCGCTCGGATGGCCACGGTGGTGATGGCCGACCCGATCCGCGCGCTCGACGTGAAGGTGCAAGAGGAACTTGGCATTGGCGAGCCGTCGGGCACGCCGATGCGGGAGGCGGTGGTGACGGGCACGGCCACGCTCGTGGGGGCGCTGATACCGGTGGCGCCGCTCCTGATCAGCACGGCCCCGTGGGCGATCTGGACGTCGTTCGGGATCTCGATGGCGTCGCATTTCCTGGTGGGGGCTGCCCGGAGCCTGTTCACGGGGCGGGGCCTCTTCCGAAGCGGCTTCGACATGTTCGTGGTCGGCCTCGGGGTGGCGGCGGTCGGCTATTTCCTGGGGGACTGGCTGGTCCGGTTGCTGTAGGTTCGCGGCTGGCGCCGGGGCCTCTTGGCTTGACAAGATCGATAGTTTGGTGCTTATATAATCTGTGACTTATGAACTGACCCTCGTTGCCCTGGCCGACCCGACCCGGCGCCAGATGTTCGAACGGCTTCGCCGCCGTCCCCACACCGTGGGCGAACTGGCCCGGCTCGCGTCGATCAGTCAGCCAGCCGTCTCGCAGCACCTCCGGGTGCTCCGTCGGGCCCGGTTGGTGGGTCACCGCCAGGAAGGCACCCGGAGGTTCTACCAGGCCACGCCCGCGGGGCTCGCCGACCTCAAGCATTACCTCGAGTCGATGTGGGACGACGTCCTCTCCGCCTACGCCCGTTCACCGGAGTCATCCTCATGAGCATCCCCCCCGTTCGGAGACAGATTGCCGTGCCGTGGTCGCCCGAGGTGGCGTTTCGCCGCTTCACCGCCGAGATCGGCACCTGGTGGCCGTACCGGAGCCACTCGGTGGGCGGAGACCAGGTCGCCGCGGTCACGTTCGAGAGTGGGGTGGGCGGGCGGATCTATGAGGCGCACCGAGACGGTCGGCGGTTTCTCTGGGGTACCGTCGTCGAATGGGATCCGCCTCGGCGGGTTCGCTTTACCTGGCACCCGGGGCGGCAGCCGGACAATTCGACCGAGGTGGCCCTGAGCTTCCAGCCGGATGGAGCCGGGACCAGACTCGAACTCGTTCACACGGGCTGGGAACGCCTTGGCGCCGAGGGACCCAGGGCTGCCAAGGGCTACCGGCTCGGCTGGCGGTACGTCCTCGACATCTGGAGCGGGCGGCGGACCGGCTTCGTGCTGCTTCTGGATCTGGTCACCCTCCCGATCTTTCTCGTCCAGAGGATCAAACGGGCGCGGCGCGACGTCCGGAACGACGCGGGCGGCGAAATCACCGCGCCAAGCCCCTGATCCGGCCAACGACGCGACGCCCTGGTTTAGATTGGAGCGGTGCCACCGTCGCGGGAGGTTTTGGACCCCCGGGGCTGGCAGGGCTTCTCCGGGAGGGCGCGCATGGCGACACCGCTGGTCCCCGACGCCGAGCGAGGCGACGGCATTCACACGTTGCGCGCCGGCGCCATCTGCCGGGCCTGGAACGGGATCCAGTATCGGGCCGGGTTGTCGAACCGGAACGTCGGTTCGACCCGGCTCTCGATGAACGTGGCGACGGTCCCGCCCGGCGCGATTGCTTTCGCGCACATTCACGTCGATTTCGAGGTGATGCTGTACATCCTCCAGGGCCGGGTCCGTCACGCCTATGGCGACGGGCTGGTTCACCAGCTCGACAACGGACCCGGCGACTTCATCTACATCGAGCCGGGGGTGCCGCACGAGGTCTACAACCTCAGTGACACCGAGCCCGTCGTGGCGGTGGTGGCCCGTTCCGACGCCAGCGAGTGGGACCACATCATCGACTACCCCAGCCAGCATCGGCCGATCTCGTGACACCCTGGGTTCTCCGTCTCATCGTCGCCAACGTCGTCGTCTTCTTTCTCCAGTCGACGGTTCCGCTGGTCAATTCGCTCCTGGCCCTCCAGGCGGCCGGCCTGGTATGGCGGCCCTGGACGCTGGTCTCATACATGTTCCTCCATGGCGGATTCAGCCACATCTTCTGGAACATGCTGGGGCTCTACTTCTTCGGTCCGGTGCTGGAAGGGCGGCTCGGCGGCGCCAATTTCCTGCGACTGTTCCTGGTGAGCGGCATTGTCGGCGGCCTCTGCTGGCTGATCTTCTCGGCGCTGCCGATGGGCGGGGTCGGGATCCTGATCGGCGCGTCGGGCGGGGTCTTCGGGGTCCAGCTGGCGTTTGCCTATTTCTGGCCTCGCCAGCCGATCTACATCTGGGGAATCGTGCCGATCGAGGCGCGGTGGCTGGTGGTGATCATGACCGCCGTCTCGCTCTATTCCGGTCTGGGTGGTTCCGGTGGCGGCGTGGCGCATTTTGCCCATCTGGGTGGTTTTCTGGGCGGGTTCCTCTATCTCAAGTGGCTGGAG
>CADEGB010000475.1 GCA_902826755.1 uncultured Gemmatimonadota bacterium | reverse complement strand
ATCCGGCAGCGCACCGATGGCGGCCTCGCCTCGGTGGTGGTGACGCACGACCTCAATCTGGCCGCCCGATTCGCCGACATGATGGTCCTGATGGCGGGCGGCCGGACGGTGGCTGAGGGCACCCCCGCCGCGGTGCTCGAACCCGGCCGGCTGAGCGGGGTGTTCGGCTGGCCCCTCGAACTCGACACCGTGGACGGGGCCCCCCGCGTCGTGGCCCGGCGGCAACCCCGTCCGGGGGTCCGGATGGGCCCCCCGCCGATCCCGCCAGGCTGACCGACCGGACCGGGGCGTCGTTGCCCCTGTCGGGGCCCCCGGAGTATCGTTCCGTCGATGGTGCTGGCTCCTCGTTTCCTGCCCGTGGCGCTCACCGCCGCGCTGATCGGCTGCGCCGCCACGACCGCTCCGGCGCCGCCGCCCGAAGAACGCCTCCTGGTGGTCAACGCCGGCGAAGGTACCCTCTCGCTGATCCCCGTCGATCCGGCAACCCCCACCCGGAAAGTCCAGTTGGGACCGCGGGCCATCGGCGCCACCGACGTCTCCGCCCGGGGTCAGATCGCGGTGGCCGTGGTCCCGGACTCGGATCTGGTCATCGTGGTCGACCTGGTGGCCGACAACATCCGCCGGACGATCACCCTTCCCCCCGGGAGTCGGCCCACGGCCGTCGCGGTCATCAGCGACGTCATCGCCTATGTGGCCAACGCCGGCACTGATCTGGTGACCCGGATCGACATCACCAGCGGGGACACCGCCAGCGTGGTCGTCGGCGTCCATCCCCGCGACCTGGTCCTCACCCGAGGCCGCCTGTTCGTGGTCAACGCCAATCTCGGTCCCTGTCCGGAAGGGCTCTGCCGGATCGGCGAGAGCTGGCTCACGGTGGTGGACCCCCAGACCAACGCGCGGGCGGCCGGACGCGATTCGATCCCGCTCCCGAGCCCCGGCGCGGCCCGGGCCGCGACGTTAGGCGGCGACGGACTCCTCTACGTGGTCAACACGGGCGACGAAGGGGCCGAAGTGCCTGGCCGCCTCAGCATCATCGACCCGGTGGCCCGCGCCGAAGTCGGGAACTTCGGCGGGTTCGGGCCGGTCCCGGCCGCCATCGCCTCCGATGGCATCGAACGACTCTTCGTCACCTCGGTCCGCGACGGGTTGATGGAGTTCAACACCCGGAGTCGACGGGTGGTCCGGGGCGAAGGGGAAGGCGTGCTGGTCAGCGGCAACCTGGCCGTGGCGGTCGACACCCAGGGCCGGATCTACGCGATCGAAGGCGGCAGCTGTGCCACGGCCCAACCGGGGCGCCTTCGGGTCTTCCGCCCGGACCTGACCGAAGCGCGCAACCTGCTCCTCGGCGTCTGCCCAGTGGCGGCTGCCTTCGTCCAGCTCCCGACGCCGGTCCCCGTCCCGCAGTAGCCGAGCCGGCCCCTTCGGGCCGACCGCCACCGATGCCTCCCGTCGAGACCGCCGCCACGATCCTGTCCACCATTCCCTATGGCGAGACCTCGAAGGTGGCCCGGCTGGCCACCCGCGACATGGGTGTGGTCAGCGTCATCGCCAAGGGAGCCCGGCGGCCCGGTAGCCGATTCGGCGCGGCCCTCCAAGTCCTCTCCGATGGCGCCGCCACCATCCTTCCGGCCCGCCACTCCGACCTCCACACCCTCACCGCGTTCGAGATCGGCCGGCTCCATGCTGATCTGGCCACCAACATCGAGCGGTACGCGGTGGCGTCGGTCCTGGGCGAGTTGATGCTCCGCTTCGCGCCCCACGATCGGCAGGTCGAAACCTACGACTTCTTCCGCCACTCCCTCGACGTGATCGAGGCCGTGCCCGAGGACGTCGTGGCGGTGGTCGGGCTCCGGTCGATCTGGGGCCTCGTCAAGCACCTCGGGTTCGCGCCGACGCTCGGCGCCTGCGCTCGCGATGGCATCCCGGTCGGGTGGGAAGACGGGCCCGTCGCCTTTTCGCCGGCCCACGGCGGGGTCCTCTGTCCCTCGTGCGCGAGGACCGTGGACGTGAGTCGCCTCGCCTCCCGCGACCTCCGCGATCTCGAGGTCATGATCCACGGGCACGACGACCTCCCAGCGCTCGATGGCCGGTACCTCGCGGCACACCGACGCCTGCTCGATCGCTACCTCCGGTATCATCTCGCCGACGGCGCGACCCTTCCAGCGCTGGCGTTCTGGGCCACCGCGGCCTGGCAGGGCTCGTGATCATCGGTACGGCGGGCCACATCGACCACGGTAAGTCGGCGCTCGTGACGGCGCTGACCGGACGACCCGTCGACCGCCTCGAGGAGGAACGCCGGCGGGGAATCACCATCGACCTCAATTTCGCCCCGCTCGAGTTTCCGGGGCTCCCGCCGATCGGGATCATCGACGTCCCCGGTCACGAGGACCTCGTTCGCACCATGGTGGCCGGGGCCTCGGGCATCGATCTCGTCCTCCTGGTCATCGACCTGGCCGAAGGGCCGCGACCGCAGACCGAAGAACACCTCGCCATCCTGGAACAACTCCGGATCCCGGCCGGGATTCCGGTCTTCACCAAGGCCGACCTAGTCGCGCCCGATTGGGTCGAACTGGTCGTGGCGGACGCCACCGCCCGGTTGGCCCGGTCAGCCGTTCGGTTCGAGCCTCCGGCCATCGTCTCGGCGGTGACGGGCCAGGGAATCGATGCCCTCCGCCACCGGCTCGAGGTCTGGGCGCGTGAGCGAGTGGCCCGACCGGCCAGCGGACCCTTCCGAATGCCGATCGATCGGGTCTTCAGCAAGGCGGGCGTCGGGACGGTGGTGACCGGCACCACCTGGAGCGGCTCCCTGGCGGTCGGGGATCAGGTGACCATTCTCCCCGGCGGGGAGCACGCCAGGATCCGGTCCGTCGAGGCGTACGGACGGGCGGTGGCGAACGCCCGCCCCGCCACTCGGACGGCGTTAGGCATGACGGGGGTGGAACGGGCCGACCTCGGCCGTGGTCACGTCGTGGTGACGGGTCGATGGACCCCGTCCTTGGCGCTCGACGCCGCCATTGAACTGCTGCCTGGGGCCGCGCCGCTGCGCCGCCGGAGCCGGCTCCGCGTCCACCTCGGAACCGCCGAGGTGCTGGCCCGCGTGTCGGTGCCCGACGGCGTGGCGACCGCCCCCGGCCGGCCCCGGGTTGTCCGCCTGGTGCTCGAGGCGCCCCTGGTGGCCCAGGGAGGCGACCGGCTGGTCCTGAGGAGCTTCAGCCCGGTCACGACGATTGGCGGCGGCTGGGTGGTCGATCCGTTGCCCCCGTTGCGGTCCCGACCGACTGAGCATCTCGCCACG
>CADEGB010000474.1 GCA_902826755.1 uncultured Gemmatimonadota bacterium | reverse complement strand
CTCCATTCCCTGGACGCCATCAGCAGATCCGAGGCAGTTGCTCCCCGAGCGACGGCGCGATGACGCGGGTGGCCCCGATCCCGGTCCGCGCCATCAACAGTCCGGGATGATCCGCGGTCACCGCGCCGATCGACCGGGCCTCCCGCCCCGCCTCGTGCCCCCGCATGGCCGCGAGGATCTGGTCGGCTCCGGCGGGATCGACGATCGCGACCAGCTTGCCCTCGTTGGCCACGTGGAGCGGATCGAGACCGAGCATCTCGCACGCCGCCTGGACCGGACCGGTCACCGGGATTCGCGGCTCGTCGACCAGGACGCCGACCCGGGATCGCCCGCCGATCTCATGAAGGGCGGCCGCGAGCCCTCCGCGGGTCGGGTCGCGCAGTGCCCGGACTGCCCCGGGGGCCGCGGCCAGCATGGCGGCCACGAGGCCATGAAGCGGCTGGCAGTCACTCACGATCGGGCTCTCGAAAGCCAGGCCTTCCCGCACACTCATGATGGCCATGCCGTGGTCACCGATCGTCCCGCTCACGAGCACCACGTCGCCCGGCCGGGCCCGGTCCGGCCCGATGTCGACCCCATCGGGAATGAACCCGATGCCCGCCGTGTTGATGTAGCACTGGTCGCCATGGCCACGCTCCACCACCTTGGTGTCGCCGGTCACGATCTCGACCCCCGCGGCCCGCGCGGCGGCCGCCATCCGGGTCACCAGTCGGCCAAGCGCCTCGATCGGGAGACCTTCCTCGAGAATGAACCCGGCCGAGAGATACCGCGGCACGGCGCCCCGCATCGCGAGATCGTTGACCGAGCCGTTCACCGCCAGTTCGCCGATCGAGCCCCCCGGAAAAAAGAGCGGCCGGACCACATACGAATCGGTGGTGAAAGCCAGCCGTCCCGCCGCCGGCGGAAGGACGCTCGCGTCGCCGAGCGCGTCGAGAGCCGGGTTCCCGAAGGCCGGCAGGAACACCTGCTCGACCAGTTCGGCCGACAGCCGGCCGCCGCCACCGTGCCCGAGCACGATGGTCGGGTAGTCGCGGAGCGGAACCGGGCAGACCCAGGATTCGAGATCAGCCATGGGCTCCGGGGGCCACCGGCAGCGGCCGGTAGTGGTAGTAAGCCGCGCAGGCCCCCTCGGTCGACACCATGGTGGCGCCTAACGGTGTCCTCGGCGTGCACTCCCGGCCGAACGCCTCGCACTGGTGCGGCTTGAGGGTGCCTTGGAGCACCTCGCCGGCGCGGCAGCGCGCCGGTTCGACGGTCCGGATCGACCCGACGTCGAACCGCGCCTCCGCGTCGAAGGCGCGATAGGCCTCGGTCAGCCGCCAGCCGCTCGAGGGGATCACGCCGATACCCCGCCACGCCCGATCGGTCGGCTCGAACACCTCCGCCAGGAGCGCCTGGGCCGGTCGGTTGCCTTCCTCGGTCACCGCGCGCGGGTAGGCGTTCTCGACCTCGGCCCGCCCTTCCTCGAGCTGGCGCACGGCCCGGCGGATGCCTTCCAGCAGATCGAGCGGCTCAAACCCGGTCACCACGATCGGCACCGACCAGCGGCGGGCGATCGGCGGGTATTGCCAGGTACCCATCACCGAGCAGACGTGCCCCGCCGCCAGAAAGCCCTGGACTCGCCGAGTCGGCGAGGACAGGATGGCTTCGAGCGCGGGCGGCACCAGCACGTGGGAGACCAGCATCGTGAAATTGCCGAGGCCCTCCCGCCGGGCCAGGTGCAGCGCCATGGCGTTGGCCGGCGCGGTGGTCTCGAACCCGATCCCGAAGAAGACCACCTCCCGGTCAGGGTTCTGCCGCGCCAGCCGCACCGCGTCGAGGGGCGAGTAGACGATCCGGACGTCGCCGCCCTCGCTCTTGACCCGGAACAGGTCCTTCTCGCTCCCGGGCACCCGCACCATGTCGCCGAACGAGCAGAAGATGACCCCGGGCCGGGCGGCGATCGCCAGCGCCTTGTCGATCAACTCGAGGGGCGTGACGCAGACCGGACAGCCGGGTCCGTGAACCAACTCGAGCTCCGCCGGGAGCAGCTGGTCGACCCCGTTCCGAATGATCGAATGGGTCTGGCCGCCACAGACTTCCATCAGGACCCACGGACGGGTGACCGTCCTCCGGATGTCGGCCGCCAACGACCGGGCGGCGGGACCGTCGCGAAACTCGGTCAGGTACTTCACGACGTCAGGCCGGCCCGGGCGGCGCCTGCCACCCCGGAATCGGACAGGCCGGTGGGACCAAGTCGGCTGGGTCGGATTGGCCGAGTTCCTCGGCGAGGAGACCCAACTCGCGGAACATGCGGAGCGACTCGAGGGCCGAGGCCTCGTCGAGCTTGGTGATCGCGAAACCGACGTGCACGATGGTGTAGTCACCCACTTGGAGGTCCGGCAGATAGGCGAGGCAGACGTCCTTCCGGATGCCGTCGAAATCGACTTTGCCCATTCGCAGTCCGTCGGCGGTGTCCGAGATCTCGACCACCTTACCCGGGACGCCAAGACACATGGGACCACCTCGGAGGGATGAGATCAGATCTTAACTCGAAGACGGCGGCCCCCCCTAGGGCAGTCCGGCCCTGGAGAGGGAATCTTCACAGTCGTCCACGTGTCGTTCTCACGAATGGGTGTCCCACCAATGGGAACAGTTGACCTCGTTTGGGGACACTTCGAACCGGGACGCCTCGCCTTTCAACAACCTAAAGCTTTACCACGAAATACCTTACGCCATCACACCTCAAGTGGAATGAATCTTCCAAGGCAAGGGGGCCAGTCGTTGTCAGAATCGCCACGCCGGACCGAGTCGAGCAGCCCATGTTCCTTCAGCCGAATCTCCGCCTGTCTCCCACCGTCCTCGTCACCACGATTGCCGCGCTGACCGCCCGCCCGGAAATGTCGAAGCAACCCGCGGCGGCGCCCCACGCCGTCACCAGCACCCAGACCAAGGTGGGCCAGTCGACCGAATCGTGACGGAATCGGCCGGCTATCTTGGGGGCCATGGCAGACGGAGTTACCCCACGATTCCCCCGCTACGTCGCGATCGGCGACAGCTCGACCGAAGGACTCGATGATCCCGACGGCCGCGGTGGCTACCGCGGCTGGGCCAATCGACTGGCGGAGCGCCTGGCCGCGGCCCAAGGATCGGTGCTCTACGCCAACCTCGGCATCCGCGGCCGCACCACAAGAGAGATCCGGGACGAACAGTTGGCCAGGGCCGTGGCGATGGAGCCCGCGCTGGCGACCCTGTTTGCCGGCACGAACGACGTGGTGGCGAGGCGGTTCGACGCCGATCGGGTCGCGGCGGACGTGGAGACGATG
>CADEGB010000473.1 GCA_902826755.1 uncultured Gemmatimonadota bacterium | reverse complement strand
CTCGAGATGTCGCTCGAGGCCTGGGACCGAACCTTTGCCGTGAACGTCCGCAGCCTGTTCCTGACCTGCCGGGCGGTCCTGCCCGCGATGGTGGCTCGGGGCCACGGCGACATCGTCAACATCGCGAGCCTGGCGGGGAAGAACGGCGTGCTGAACGCCGCGGCCTACAGTGCCTCGAAACACGCGGTGCTCGGATTCAGCCGCTCCTTGATGCTCGAGGTCCGGAAGCAGGGCGTCCGGGTCATCGCCATCTGCCCGGGCAGCGTCGACACCCCGATGATGCACGGCCAGGGCGCCATGTCCCCCGCGTTCGACCGGATCCTCAAGCCGGAGGACGTGGCGGCCGCCGTGGTCGACGTCATCCGCCTCCCCCGCCGGGCCATGGTGAGTGAACTCGATCTCAGACCCTCCAATCCCTGATCCGCGCGGGGGGTGGTGGGAGCGCCCGCTGGCGCTGTCCGGGGCGGCCATCGGGCTGGCTTGGCTGGCCTTTGGCGCCGCCTGGTTCCGCCACTGGCTTGCCTGGCCCCTCGGGTTGGTCGGCACCGGCCTTGGGCTCCTGGCCTTCGAGCGGGGCCGGCGGATTGCTGGCCGACGTCAGGCCGAACTGCGGGCGGCGGCGGAGGCGGCTGCCGTGCGCAATCGCGAACTCGAGCTTCTGCGCGTCCTCGGTGCCGCGCTGCTGACTTTTCAGGATTCCGACGAGCTGTTCGCCGAGGTGGCGAGGGTGGCCCGGGATCTGGTTGGGGCCGATGCGGGTGCCGTGCTCCTCCAGTCCGACGAAGGTCAGTTTCTGCGGATTGCGGCCGCGAGCGGGGAGCTGGCCCCGGCCACCGGCCGCCTGCTGACGGTGGAGGGGTCCCTGATCGGGCCGGCCCTTGGCGGCGAGCCGGTGACGGTGGAGCAGGCTCGGGCCGATGCCCGATTCGAGCCGATCGAAGGGGTGGTCGGCGATCTCGACCGCCTGGCGGCGGTGCCCCTGGTGTCCCGAGGATCGGTCCTCGGCGCGGTGGCGGTGGCCAACCGGGCCCGTCGCCCCGCCTTCGGGCCGCTCGAACTCGAGGCGCTCGGGACCCTGGCCGACCAAGTGGCCATCGGCCTCGACCGGGCCGCCATGCTCGACCTGGCCCGCCGCAACGAACGGATTCTGGAGCAGACCAATCGCGAACTGATCGAAGCCACCGCGCTCAAGAGCCAGTTCCTCGCCAACATGTCGCATGAGTTGCGGACGCCGCTCAACGCCATCATCGGTTTTGCCGACCTGCTCCGCGCCGACGCCAAGGGGGACGAAGCGGAACTCGACTATCTCGAGTCGATCGCCCGGAACGGCCGTCACCTGCTCGAGCTGATCAACGGGGTGCTCGACGCGGCCAAACTCGAGGCCGGCCTGATGACGCTCCGGTTCTCCCGATTCGACCTCCACGCCACCGTCACGGCGGCGGTCAAGGACACGGACAGCCTCCGCGCCATCAAACGGCAGCGCTGCACCGTCGACCTCGGCCCCGACCCGGTGGAGCTGGTGGCCGACCAGCAGAAGGTTCGCCAGGTGCTCTTCAATCTCCTCGCCAACGCCTCGAAGTTCACCGACTCGGAGGGGACGGTCGAGATCCAGGCCACCCGGACGCCGATGCCGCTGCCGGTTCACGCCGCGGACGGCCAGGTGGCCGGTGTCCGGGTGCGCGACGCGGTCTGGCTCGCGGTCCGCGACAACGGCGTCGGGATCCCGGCGGAGGATTTTGACCGGCTGTTCCAGCCGTTCAGTCAGCTCGACAGTTCGAATACCCGTTCGCAGTCGGGCACCGGTCTTGGGTTGGCGCTCTGTCGCCAGTTCGTGGAACTGCACGGCGGGACCATCGGAGTGGAGTCGGTCGTGGGGCAGGGCAGCACGTTCTGGCTGGTGCTCCCGATCGAGGGGCCACAGGCGCCTCGGTAGGTCAGGGCTTGCGGGCGGCGGTCGGCATGCCGCGCAACGCCCCGCGGCGGAGCAGTTCGAGATGCGGCGCGGCCACGGCGGCGAACTGCTGCGCCACCGCCGCGGCATCCCGGGGGCCCTCGAAGTGGGGGCGCTCGAGCACCATGGCTCCAATGACTCGACCCGCCACCCGGAGGGCCACCGCCAATCCCTCGACGTCGTGCCGGTGAATCAGGGTCCAGGGCCGTTCGTTTTCGAGCACGGCCCGAGCCCCCAACTCGGCAATCGGGAGGAGCGGAAGATCGGGGAGCGGGCGGATCGTGTCGGGGGTGAGCTCGACTGCGTCGTCCTCGCTGATCCGGAGCTGGAACCGGATCTGGTCGTGCGGGACCACTTCCCGGACCTCGGCGGCAAACCGGTGGAGCGCTTCGCCGAGGTGCGCGGTGGTGGCCAGACTGTCGGCGGCGCGGAGGACTGGAAGCGAGGGCGCCTGGAGGACCTCGAGTTGGCCTCGCAGTCCCTGCGCCTCCGACTCGAGCCGGAAGGCGGCGATCCGCGGGGCCACCACGCGGGCCACCCGTTCCAGGATGGCTTCGTCTCGGTTGCGGAACAGGTCCTGCGCCGCGTGTCCGGCCACGATCATGCCGATCGGCTCGCCACCGAGGGTCAGGCGGGCGCCGAGTACCGAGCCGATCCGACCGGGCCCACCGGAGGCGCCGGGCAGGGTCAGTCCCGGCGCTTCGGCGGCGAGGTTGACGATCGAGGCGGTCGGCTGATCGCCCATGAACTCGTTCAGCAGCGTGACCACGTCGCCCCAGGTGCTGGTGGCGGCACCCCAGCGCCGCCGGCCCGCCTGGCCCGACAGCGGAATGGCCGCTTTCGACCCGTTGGCGTACGCCACGATTTCCAGTCGGTCGTGGGGCACGTGGGTGTGGATCAGGCCGGAGAGCCGGCGGATCAGCTCCGGGCCGGTCGGTGCGTCGTCGACCACGGCCAGGATGGCATCGGTCAGGTTCTCCTCGTCGGCGGGCGGCGGGGCGGCATTCCCGGCGGCGGTGACCATCGTGCCTAACGCCGCGAGCGCCGGGCCGAGTTTGGCGGCCAGCTGGCGGAGGAGGCGGGCGGCCGCAGCGGCATATGCGCCGGGCTCGAAGGTGCCGATCAGGAGGAGGCCGACGTCCCGGCCCTCGGTCCGAATCGGGATCGCGGCGGCGGACGCGTACTTGGCCTGGCGCAGCGTCTCCTCGAGGTCGAACAGCTGATCCTGGGTCAGGAACGGATCGGGAACCGGCACCTGAAGCCGGTCCTGGGCCAGATCGTCGGGGCCGAGGAGGACCACGCCACCGCGATCCGGAAAGACCCAGAGTCCGAACAGCTGATGCGGCAACTCTGCCCC
>CADEGB010000472.1:1289-3317 GCA_902826755.1 uncultured Gemmatimonadota bacterium | reverse complement strand
CCATCGATTGACGGTGATCCCGGCAATATCGCGGGCGGGGTCGAACCCATGGCTGCCCAGCATCCGCGCCAACTGGCTCCGGATCTCCCGCTCGTAGGTGGCGAATGGCGTCGCCAACAGTTCGATCCGGCCAACCCGGTGCTGATCCTTCTCGGGAAGGCCCGGTTTGCACGGCGTGCGTTCGAGGAAGAGAACCGCCGGTTCCTCCGGCCCACCCGTATACCGGTAGCTGCCCAGGCTGACCGGGAAGTCGAGACCTGCCGTGAGCCAATACGCCGTCGGCGACCGGATCTCGGAGACCTTGGCCGCGGCAAACGCCTTCCAGTTGCGCACCGCCACGTTGGTATAGAGCAGCGGAACCTTGACGCCATACTTGAGCGCCGCCTTCTGCTCGGCAGGGAGCTGGGGGCACAGGTGGGGAATGACCCCATGCCAGCAGGCGAGCACGCAGCGGCCGGCCCGAATCCGCTCCGCCTTGCCGTTCCGGACGTAGGTGACCCGAACGTCGCCGCCCTCCTCCGCCACCCGCACCACGGTGGCGCCGAGCCGAATCCGGCAAGCGGAGGCCGGCCGGTCGAGCAGCCCGTACCGGGCCCGGGCGGTGACGACGTCCTCCATCGTGGAGCCGGGGATCGCGCCGGGCACCAGCCGACGGACGAGGAGCCGGGCGATCGAGGCGTTGCCGTCGGGGAAATGATGGATGTACGGCTCCTCGACGGCGCGGTACGACGACCGCCCCTGACCGGGGAACGGCGTATCGTCGAGGCCGAGGCCGTCGAAGCCAGGGAAGCCGAGCGACCGGCAATCGAGAGCGGAAATGGCGTCGATCCCGACGCCGTAGAGGTCGTGGGTCAGCCGCTGGAAGAACGGCATCGCGGCGGGGGCCACCCCGGCGACGTCGCGAAGGTAGGCGGCGTAGCTCATCTTGAGCAGCGCCTGCTTCTTCTCGGCCATGGACCGTCCCGCGAAGTGATCGGTCTGGGACTCATAGACCCTGACGATGGTCCCTTTGGCGTACGGGTCGAGCGGAAAACGCTCGACGACCGCGCGCCAGTCGTCGCCGTCGTGGTGCACGACCAGCCGGTCGACGCCGAATGCCTCCCGGTCGAAGAAGTAGCCCCGGCCGAGCCCGTGACGTTCCTCGAACTCGTGGTCGTAGGCCGATTCGAATCGGCGGACATCGATGCCGAGATCGGCAAGGAGTCCCTTGGCCACGGTACTGTAGCTCGATGGCGTGTCGATCGACTGGGTTCCGCCATAGCCGATCAGGAGTTTGCCATCGACCGTGAATTCGTTCCGCCGCGCGTGCCCACCAAAGTCGTCGTGATTGTCGAGGATCAGGATTCGGGCCCGCGGTCCGGCCCGCTGCCGGAAGAAGTGGGCGGCGGCAAGGCCGCTGATCCCCGCGCCGACGATCACGAGATCGTAGCGCTCGCGGAGATCGGCCGGCGTCGACCAGGCGGGGTCGATCACCCCGTCGCGGAGCCGGTGGGCCACCTCGAAGGCGCCGTCGTTGCTGCCGCGAAGTCCGGTGAGTGCCGGTGGATACGGCTCGGCCCCAGGCTGGCCGTCGTCCACCAGCCAAGGCCACGGCAGCGACGCCGCCGCGGCCGACCAGGCCACCCCGTTCAGGAAATCCCGGCGGGCAATCGGCTGGTCGACGCCGAGATCGCGGTCGGTGGGCTCGCGCATGGGCCTCTTGGGGGTTCGGTTGGGGGGCCCCGGGCGGAGGGCCCTCCAGAACAGGGTTGAACGACCCCGGATTATGGCCCGGGAACCGGTCACCTCGCCACCCAGGACGGGGGCGAGGTATCTTGGAGGCATGAACCCTGCTCGGTTGTTCGGCGCCGCCGCGACGGTGGCCTGCTCGGCAATGTTTGCCCGGCCGGCCTACGCGCAACCCGCGGCTTCCGGCGTGTTCGGCGGCTTCGCGCCCCGATTCGTGCCGCTCGAGGTTTGGACCAGGATGCTGACCCGGCCCGAATCGGCCCCCGGTGCATTCGTGGTGGCCGCCCCGGCAGACTCCGT
>CADEGB010000472.1:0-1189 GCA_902826755.1 uncultured Gemmatimonadota bacterium | reverse complement strand
TCGACGTCCCGAATGGGCGGAACGACGTGGTACCCTGTACCAGTTCGGGACAATTCGAGGCCAAGGTGGCCAAGGCCGTCCGGAAGCGGCTCGGGGTCCCGGAAAACTGAGGAGAAAACTGATGAACGACACCAGAACCGATCTGATTTCCCGGAGGGCCGCCGTGGTCGGCATTGCCTCGGCCGCGCTGGGACTGCTGCTCCGGCCTGAAGCCGCCACCGCGCAGACCAAGACGCCGATCGTGGTCTACAAGGACCCCAACTGCGGCTGTTGTCATGAATGGGTGGACCACCTCGTGGCCAATGGCTTTGCCCCGTCGGTTACCGACACCGGCAACATGACCGCCATTCGGACCCGGTACAAAGTTCCCGCCAAGCTGACGAGTTGCCATACGGCCGTCATCGGCGGGTACGTCATCGAGGGTCACATCCCCGCGGGCGACATCCGCAAGCTGCTGACGCGGAAGCCGAAGGGCGTCGTCGGATTGACGATACCCGGGATGCCGGCCAGTGCGCCGGGTATGGATCAGAAGCCCTTCCAGCCTTACACGGTGCTGTCGTTCGATGCGGCGGGGAATACCACCGTGTTTTCCCAGTACGATCGAGGCTGATCGCGCGGCGCCTTCCAGCCACCACCGATGCGCAGAGGGGAAGGAGCCCATGGCTCCTTCCCCTCTGCCGCGTTTACCGCCCGCCCCCGCCCCCACCAGCGGGCCGTTTGGGCGCGCCTTCCGGCCCGTTGTCCCAATCCTGACTGCTCGAAATGTTCGGCATGCTCCAGTCATGCCCGTTCCAGCCCTCGAACCCCTCGAGCCGGAAGGCCCAGAACCCCGAGAAGGTGTCGCTGATGACGATCAGGCCGTCATAGTTGCGGACCTTCACGCCAAACGCTCCCTGGAACACGCTGGCGCCATAGAACTGCGGCACCCCGCCGAACCCTTTCATGTGGGTGCAGCTGCAGGTGAAGTACCATCCGACAGTGTACGGCTGGGTCGGATCGGCCATGTTGAAGACCTGGAGGCCGTCCTCGTAGGCCGACACGAAGACGTACGGCCACTTGACCTCGTGATTGTGCGACAACGCCCGCCAGTCGGCCTGCCAGGCGCCCACGTTCTGGGTGATGGCGTTGACCTTCCCCTCGAGTCCGGGCTGCAGGTCGAAGATCCGCAGCGGCGCGAACTGATACTCGG
>CADEGB010000471.1 GCA_902826755.1 uncultured Gemmatimonadota bacterium | reverse complement strand
TCGGGGGGCCGGTCGCGTGGTACACGTTGAGACGGCGGCCACCGAAGTCGGGGATCAGGACGAGCGAGTCGACCGCGACCCCGAACGGACCCACGCCGGCGAACTCGCCGGGGCCCTGGCCCTGCCGGCCGAGGATTCGAATCAGGGAGCCACTCGGCGAGAAGACCAGGACCCGATTCTGGCTGGCGTCGGGAATGTACCACTCACCAGCGATCCCGACGGTTATCGAGGCG
The DNA here is from genome assembly GCA_902826755.1 of uncultured Gemmatimonadota bacterium. Taxonomy (GTDB): domain Bacteria; phylum Gemmatimonadota; class Gemmatimonadetes; order Gemmatimonadales; family GWC2-71-9; genus SHZU01. The sequence continues at coordinate 3,099 of CADEGB010000471.1, read as the reverse complement.
CCGGGCATCCCGACGAACGCGGTGTCCTCCTCGGCCAGCACGACCGAGTCGGCCGGGGACAAGCGCCAGGATTGGCAGACAGGCGGCCCCTGAACACTCGAACACGCCGACACTGCAGTCAAAAGGGAGTACGCCCAACTGGTTCGCGTGGGCACGGAGAAACCCCGGCGGTTCGCGGCAACGTTGCGAGGTGCGATCGGCACTGGCGGTAGGCAGGCCATTGAAGTCAGATCGTCAGGCGTCAGGTTGGCCAGCAGCCGAGGGTGCACCCAATCAGGGCCGGCACGTCACAGGCCCCAGTGGACACCCGGATCTTGCAGCAGTAGTTCGCACCACAAGCTCCCTGCGCGGAGCCCGAACTCGGAAGGACCGCACCGATCAGGGCAATCGCTGCTCCCGCAAGCATCGAACGTAGCAGTAACCTTGTCATCCGGCACCACCTTTCATTGAGGGTAACATCGACTATTGGTCGCGACTGGCCTGCCTGCCGCCGGCGACGAAGCCTTGACCGTTGACCCACCGCGCCGCGAGCGCCTGGACCTGCCTGGCACCAAAGGCGGAGTCTGCAATTCTCCCTCGAACCCAGACCAAGGCGGCCGGCCAACTTCGGACTTGGGTTGAATCTTTCAGCCACCTGATCGGCCTGATTCGCCGGCTGACGAGTAGGGCTCGCTCCGTTGCGTTGGGCCGCCTGGACAGAACCAGGGTAACGCGCCGGCTCCCATCGTTCGACCAGGCCAGCCACCGCCCGAGCGAAGAGGAACACTCGAAACACTGCGCGGGATCGAACAGAAGCGTCGCCACCGTATCCTGAGCGCGAGCCAAAACCCCAAAGTCACTTCCGTCGCTCAGCTTCCATCGGTCGACAGGATCCGACATCCTACAGGCCAGGAGCCCGAGACCCGCGAGCGCAAGGCCCGCCCAAGTGTGCCAGCCGCCTCGAAACACGACGCCCCCTGTTGGTATCCGTTCGTCAAACGGAATGTCGAACCGAGGCGCCGAGTTCATTCCGCGCGAGGGGCAAGCAACCGGGGCGCTGCACTCGACCACCGCGGCGACGTTCGGACATTCCAAACTGCAATCGTCGCAGGGAACACACCATCCGCAAATTCTTGCGATACCCCCAGGGCCCTTTGACCTCTTGACACCGCCAGCGCCAGGCCAACCAAGGTTTTTTCCTAGCTTGTTCTCCCCGCCTCCAGGTCCAAATATTCGACCAACCCGGCACCCTGGCCCCGGCCCTGCACCACGCACCCATCCCCTCCCGCCTTCCCGGCGGCCCGAGCCTCTCGCCGCGAGAGGTCGACCTCATCGCTTGCCTGGCGTCCGGCCTCTCGACCAAGGAGGCCGCCCGCCGCCTCGGGATCAGCTATCACACCGCCGTCCATCACCTCCGAATCGCGATGACCCGTCTCGGCGCCCACAACCGGGTCGAGCTGCTGGCCCAGGCCGCTGCCCACGGATTCTTGCCCCCCCCCCCGGCTCCGCCTGACCCGCGCCTCGCGCCGTAGCGGTGCATCCTTTTCGTACAGGTGAGCATCCCATAGGCCGACCGACGTACCCTTAACCCTCGATCCGGCCGGCGGTACTTTTGTCCATGGCTCTCAAACGCGCCGCCCCCTGGGCCCTCGCCACGGTCTGCGCCCTGGCCGCTCCCCTGGCCGCTCAACCGCGGGCAATCACCCTGGCCGAGGCCCTCCGCCGCGCCGAGGCCGTCGACCCCCAGGTGGTCCAGGCCCAGGGCACGGTTCGCGACCGGGGAGTCGGCGTCCGCGCCGCCTACTCGAGTTTCCTCCCGGACCTCCGGACCTCGGCCAACTGGAACACCAGCTTTTCCGACGGCCCCTCGCGGGTCGATCCCGTCACCGGCGAAGTGCTGGCCGGCGGGGTCAGCAGCACCGGCCTCAACCTCGGCGCCAACGCTTCGTACGACCTGTTCACCGGGTTCCGGCGCGGCAAGGACATCGCCGCCGCCCGCGCCCAGCGGGCCCAGGCGGCCGCCGGGCTCGAGTACGAGCGGGCCCAGAACCGGCTCCGCACCACCCAGGCCTTCGTCAACGCGCTCCAGGCCGGGGAACTCGTCAAGGTCCGGCTCGAGAGCATCCGCCGGGCCGAGGAACAGTTCCGGATCGCCATTGCCAAGCTGGCCACCCGCGCCGCCACCGTGGCCGACTCGCTCCAGGCCACGGTCAACCTCAATCAAGCCCGCCTCCAGCTGGCCAGCGAGCAGAGCCAGCTGGCCCGGAACGAGGCCGCGCTGGCCCGGGCCGTGGGAGAAACCGGCCGGGTCCGCGCGGAACAGGACTCGAGCCTGCTGCGGGTCACGGCCATCGTCGACACCGCCGCGCTGATGGCGGAGGCCACCAACCAGGCGCCGCAGGTGCTCCGGGTGGCGGCGGCCGAGGACGCGGCCCGGGCGGACGTCGGGGCGGCCAAGTCGCAGTACTTCCCTTCCCTCAACCTGACGGCCAATACCTCGTTTGCCGGGAGCGCCGGCAACGACTATCAGCTCTTCAACAGCCGCGGATTGGGGTTAGGCCTGAGCTTTCCGCTCTTCAACCGGTTTCAGCGCGAGCTGCAGATCTCGCAGCGGCGTTCGAGCCACGAGACCGCCAAGGCCCAGACGGCCGACGCCCGCCGGCTGGTGGCGGCGAGCCTGACCACGCAGCTGGCGGCGCTCGGCGCGGCGGAGGAGCGGATCACCACCACTCAGGCCAACCTCGACGCCGCGCGGGCGCTGGTCCGGGTCCAGCTGGAGCGGTACCGGATCGGGTCGCTCGACATCGACCTGCTGAGCCGGGCGCAGGAGACCCTCAATAACGCGGAATCGGAGGCGGTTCGGGCCCGGTTCGACTACGTGCTGGCCAAGGCCGAGATCGAGGCGGTGATCGGGAGAACGCTGTGAGCGAGTTGACGCGGCCGACGGGCCCGCGGAGCTCCGGCGAGCCGGGTCAATTGGCCAGACGACCCGCGATCGAAGAGGGGGTGGCGTAGCCAGCCGGAAGCTTGCATTTCTGGAGCGTTGCTCCATAATTGCATGGATGATTCCGCGCCGCCTCCACTCCGAACTCACGACTGCCCTGGCCGATAGCCCGGCGG
>CADEGB010000470.1 GCA_902826755.1 uncultured Gemmatimonadota bacterium | reverse complement strand
GCTGAGCAGCGCCCGCAACTCGTCTTCGGACGTGTTGCGGCGAGCCCGAGTGATCAGATCCTCCACCACCGACGTGAGCCCGATCGGCAATTCCGCGTGCTTGGCCCGGAGCACCTTCGGGTGTTCGGTCGCTTCCGCGTGTTCCCTGCCAAAGAAGAGTTCCTCGTAGAGCTTCTCGCCCGGCCGCACGCCGGTAAACTGAATCGTCACGTCGCGGCCGACCTCCAGCCCTGAAAGCCGGATCAGATCCGTCGCCAGGTCGACGATCTTGACCGGCTCCCCCATGTCGAGCACGAACACCTCGCCGCCCTTGCCGAGCACGGCGGCCTGAAGCACCAGCTGGACGGCCTCCGGAATCGTCATGAAGTAGCGGCGCATCTCGGGGTGGGTAACCGTCACCGGCCCGCCCGCTTCGATCTGCCGGAGGAACACCGGCACCACGCTGCCGCGGCTGCCGAGCACGTTGCCGAACCGCACCGCGATGAAGTTTCGGCCGTGGGCGGCGCCGATTTCCTGGACCAGCTGCTCGGCCACTCGCTTCGAAGCACCCATCACGTTGGTCGGCCGGACGGCTTTGTCGGTCGACACCATCACGAACCGTTCGACGCCGGCCAGCGCGGCCGCCTCGCAGACGTTCCGAGTCCCGAGGACGTTGTTGGTGACCGCCTCGGCGACGTTGATCTCCATCAACGGGACGTGCTTGTGGGCCGCCGCATGGAAGATCACCGAGGGGCGATGCCGTTCGATCAGGTCGCGGATTCGGTCGCGGTCCCGCACGTCCGCGATGAGCGGGACGATCTCGGTGTCCGGGAAGCGTTCCGTCAACTCACTGGTGATGTTGAAGATCGAGTTCTCGCCATGCCCCACCACGAGGAGGCGTCCCGGTTGGAGCGAGACGATCTGCCGGCACAGCTCGCTCCCGATCGAGCCACCCGCGCCCGTCACCAGCACGGTGTGTTCCGTGACGATCTCCTGGACCCGATCGAGATCAGTCCGGACCGGCTCACGCCGGAGCAGATCCTCGATCTGGATCGGGCGCAGACTGGCCATCCCCACCCGGCCACTCAGGATCTCGAACATCCCCGGAATGGTCCGGGCCGACAACCCGGCGTCCTGGGCCTGGCGCATGACCTCACGCACCACCGAGCCGGCCGCCGAGGGCATCGCGATGATCAGCTCGTCCACCCGGAACCGTTCCCGGAAATCGACCAGCCGATCGATCGGGCCAAGCACCTTGAGCCCGTGCAGCTCCTGGCCATGTTTGGCCGGGTCGTCGTCGACGAAGCCGACCGGCCGAAGACCGAGTTCGCTGTTGGCCGTGAGTTCCCGGGCAATGAGCACCCCGGCCGACCCGGCGCCAGCGATGAGAATCCGTTTGCCCTTTTCGCCCTTCCGCCGCGCCTGGCGCATCGAATACCAGCGGACCACGAACCGGGGAATCCCGACCACCGCCCCACCCAGGGCGGCATCGATCACCGCCACCGAGGCTGGCATCCGCGGATCGACCAGTCCGAGCCACGGGAGAATCCAGATGCCGAGGGCGCCGACGGCCACCCCCGCGGCACCCGCGGCAAGAACGATCCGCTCGAGTTCCGCCACGCCCGCGTAACGCCAGAGCCGCCGATAGAGCCCGGCTCGGTAGTAGACGGCCAGTTTGACGATCAGCACCACCGGAAGGAGGCGCACCAAGGTGCCCAGATGAGTCGCGGCCAGGTCGACGGTCTCGAATCGGATGCTGTACGCGAAGAAGAGCGCCAGCGCCGACCCCACCAGGTCGGAAATGGCCAGATAGCGGTTGCGAAGGCGACGGCGATTGGGACCCCAGGTCCCACCCATTCGCACCCGCAATGACTCGGGGTTCGGTTTCATCGATGAAGCTCCCGGATCACGTCCGCTACCCGATCGACCTGCACCGGGGCGAGACTCGATCCTGAGGGAAGACAGAGGCCCTGCGCAAAGAGTGACTCGGCGACCGCGCCTCCGACCGTCTCGAGGCCCTGGAACACCGGCTGGAGATGCATCGGCTTCCAGAGCGGACGGGCCTCGATCCGGTGCGCCGCAAGGGCTTCGCGAATCGCCTCGCGATCGGCGCCGAACCGCTCAGGGTCCACCGTGAGAGTGGTGAGCCACCGGGTATGACGCCCCCAGGCAGCTTCCGGCATGAACGTCAGACCGGGCAACCCGCCCAGCCGCTCCCGGTATCGGTCGAAGTTACGGCGCCGAGCCTCGATCCGATTCTCCAGGACCCGGAGCTGCCCCCGACCGACCGCCGCGAGCAGGTTGCTGAGCCGGTAGTTGTAGCCGACTTCGACGTGCTCGTAGTGAGCCGCCGGCTCGCGGGCCTGGGTCGCGAGCTTCCGTGCCCTGATCGTGTAGTCCGGATCGTTGGCCACCAGCATCCCGCCACCCGAGGTGGTGATGATCTTGTTCCCGTTGAAGGAGAACACGCCCATGCAGCCGACCGTGCCGGGGGACCGGCCTCGATACGAAGCCCCGAGGGCCTCCGCGGCGTCCTCGATCAGCGGAACGTCGAATTCGCGGCAGGCGGCCACGATCGGGTCGAGATCAGCCGACTGACCGTAGAGGTGCACGACCACCACCGCCTTCGGGAGGCGCCCGCGCCGGGCTCGCTCCACGAGGGCGTCGCGGAGCAGATTCGGGTCGAGGTTCCAGGAGACCCGTTCACTGTCGATGAAGACCGGCGTGCCGCCGAGATAGCGGATCGGATTGACGCTGGCGATGAACGTCAGGGTGCTCACCAGCACCTCGTCGCCGGCGCCGACGCCAACCAGTTGGAGCGCGAGGTGCAATCCCGCCGTTCCGGATGACAGCGCCAGAGCCGATCCGGCGCCAACCACCTCGGCGAACTCGCGCTCGAAGGCCTCTACCTGCGGGCCAAGGGGAGCGATCCAGTTGCTCTCAAACGCCTCCTCGACGAACCGGCGTTCGGCTCCGTCGAGATGCGGCGGCGACAACGAAATGTCGAACGTCGTGGTCATGAAGGACTCCGTCTTCGGATCGGCCGGGCCGGACTGCCCACGACCGTCTCACCATCACCGACATCACTGATCACGGTGCTCCCCGCCCCGACGACCACGTCGGCGCCGATTCGGCGCACCGGGATGACCGTGGCGCCGGCGCCGACCCAGCTCCGTCGGCCCACCGAGACACCACCACAAAGGACCGACCCTGGCGACGCATGGCTCCCGTCGTCGAGGACACAGTCGTGTTCGACGACCACCCCGGTGTTCACGATCACGGCGCGACCGATCCGGGCGCCGGTGTTGATGACGACCCCGGGCAGCACCATGGTCCCCTCCCCGATCGTCACGCCCCGTCCGATGATGGCCGTCGGA
>CADEGB010000469.1 GCA_902826755.1 uncultured Gemmatimonadota bacterium | reverse complement strand
TCAACAAACGGTCCGGCGCCACCACCGGCGCGTGGCCCGGATCCCAGCCGTTCTGTGGTTGGAAAGGCAGCGGGTCGACCGGCAAGGGCGGGTGCGGTCCCTACTACCTCCAGCAGTTCATGCGCGAGCAGAGTCGGACGATCATCACGACGGATTGACGCGCAGGCCATTCGATCAAGCCGGGGGGCGCGAGCCCACCCGACGTGGAGCCCGACATGAAGGACTATCCGAAGATCAAGACCGCCATCCCAGGCCCCAAGAGCCAGGCCATCGTGGCGCGAGACGAGGCGTGGACCTCCACCTGCTACATCAAGGAGTATCCGCTGGTCGTCGAGCGGGCCAGCGGCGCCATGGTCGAGGACGTGGACGGCAATCGGTTCCTCGATTTCATGGCAGGGATCGCCGTGGCCTCCACGGGCCACGCGCACCCCGCGGTCGTGAAGGCGATTCAGGACGCCGCCGCCCGGTTCCTCCACATCTGCGGCTCCGACTTCTACTACGAGGGCATGGCCGCGCTTGCGGAAAAGCTGGCAGCCATCGCGCCCGGACCGTCGAAGAAGCGGGTCTTTCTTTCGAACTCCGGCACCGAGGCCGTCGAAGGCGCCATGAAACTGGCCCGCCACGCCACCGGCCGGACCGACTTCATCGCCTTCCGGGGCTCGTTCCACGGCCGGACGTACGGCGCGCTCAGCCTGACGTCGAGCAAGGTCAAGCAACACGCCCGCTTCGGTCCGCTGCTCCCCGGCGTCCACCACGTCCCGTTCGGCTATTGCTACCGGTGCGACTACGGGAAGACCCACCCGTCGTGCGGGCTCCACTGCGTGGGGGTTCTCGAGAAGGACCTCTTTGCCCGGCACGTCGATCCGCAGGACGTGGCCGCCATTTTCGTGGAGCCGATCCAGGGCGAGGGCGGCTACGTGGTGCCGCCCCAGGACTACCTGCCCGCCCTCCGGGCACTCTGCGACCGGCACGGCATCCTGCTGGTTTGCGATGAGGTACAAAGCGGCATCGGTCGGACCGGTCGGATGTTCGCGTGCGACCACGCCGGCGTGGAACCCGACATCATCACGGTTGCCAAAGGTCTCGGCAGCGGGATGCCGATCGGCGCGTTCATCGCCAAGGAGTCGATCTCGACCTGGGGATCGGGCGCGCATGGATCGACCTTCGGCGGGAATCCGGTTTCCTGTGCCGCGGCGCTCGCCACCATCGACTTGGTGGAACGGCAGTACCTCGCCAACGCCAAGAAGATGGGTGAGATCCTGATGGCGGGCGCCCGGGCGCTGGCCGACGAGTTCCCGGTCGTCGGCGACGTCCGGGGTATGGGCCTGATGATCGGAATCGAGTTCGTGAAGGACCGCGCCACCCGGGAGCCGCATCCAGGCTTGGTCGAAGGGCTGGTCCAAGGTGCATTCCGGAAGGGTCTGCTGCTGCTCGGCGCCGGAAAGAGCGCGCTGCGGCTGGCCCCGCCGCTCGTCATCGACGAAGAGGATGCCTCGACGGCGCTCGACATCATTCGCGCCGAACTCCGCCGCCTGACCGTTTGAACCGGGAACGATCAGGGGCCCCTGGTCCGGGGCCCCTCGTTCGTTCCTGTCGGGGCGATCGTGCGATCACCCGCTGACGGACCCGCTCAAGGGTCCGGGTTCACTGCCCGCGTTCGAGTCGATCGATGGGCCACATGGCGGAGGGCGTCTCGTCGTCGACGAAGCACCCAGCCCCTCCTTGTCTCGCCGGGGTCATTCCTACGTTAGCGAAACCCTGGAGGCTGTCAACGGTGCGAGAATGCGTCACGCAACGAACGGTATATTGACCTCCATGAAACGACTCGCCTTCCTGCTCCTGACTGGGGTGGCCCTTCCGCTGTCGGTGTCGGACGGACAGCGCCGCCCGGTCCTCGAACAGATCACGGTGCCCCACAGCTACTACTTCCGCGAGATGTATCTGCCGCAGGTCACTACCGGCCCCGGGTCGGTGACCTGGAGTCCGGACGGACGGTCGTTGATCTACTCGATGGGTGGCTCTCTCTGGCGCCAGCTCCTCGGCGCGACCGAAGCGGTCCAGCTCACCGATGGTCCCGGCTACGACTATCAGCCCGACTGGTCACCGGACGGGTCGACCGTGGTCTACAGCTCCTATCGGAACGACGCCATCGAACTCCGTCTGTTGGACCTCGCCTCCGGCCGCGATCGCCCGCTGGTGGCCAACGGCGCGGTCAACGTCGAACCGCGGTGGTCGCCGGACGGGACGTCGATTGCGTTCGTGTCCACCGCGTTCGAGGGCCGTTGGCACGTCTTCCAGGTGACGCCAGCCGGGTCGCCACCGACCCGGCTCACCACCGATCACGCGAGCACCCTGCCGCGATACTACTACAGCAAATGGGACCATTTCCTCTCGCCCACCTGGTCTCCGGACGGGCGGGAGTTGATCCTGATCTCGAATGCAGGCCGGATCTGGGGCAGCGGCGGCTTCTGGCGGATGTCGGCCACGGCCGGCGCGGCGCCGAGGTTGATCCATCAGGAGGAAACCACCTGGAGGGGCCGCCCCGACTGGTCGCGTGACGGGAAACGGGTGGTCTACTCATCATACCTGGGCCGCCAGTGGAACCAGCTCTGGCTGATGACCGCCGACGGTGGCGATCCGTTCCAGCTCACCTACGGCGACTTCGACGCGACCAATCCGCGCTGGTCTCCCGACGGGACCCGAATTGCGTTCATCAGCAATCAGGACGGGAACACGTCCCTCCGGGTCCTCTCGGTGCCGAGCGGTGAGGTGGTCGACGTCCGGCCGCTCCAGCGTCGGTTCCTCGGCACCCGGATCGCGCAGACGATCACGGTCACCGATGCCGCGGGACGTCCGATGCCGGCCCGGGTGTCGGTTACCGGACCCGATGGGCGCGCCTTCTTTCCGGCCGACGCGTGGGCCCACGCCGACGACTATTTCGACCGGCGGGAACGGCGGTTCGAGTTCGGCTACTTCCACACCAACGGACAAAGTCGCCTCGACCTGGCGCCGGGCCGTTACGTCGTCGAGGTGAGCCGCGGGTACGAGTATGCCCGCCGGGTCGATACCATCACCGTGGCCACCCGACCCACGCCCCACCGGGTGGCGCTCCGTCGAATGATCGATCTCCCAGCCCGGGGTTGGTTCAGCGGCGACCTGCACGTCCACATGAATTACGGCGGCCACTACCGCAACACACCGGCCCGGCTCCGGGCCCAGGCCGAGGCCGAGGACGTCAGGGTCATCGAGAATCTGATCGTCAACAAGGAACAGCGGATTCCGGACATCGAGTACTTCAGCGGCGCCCTCGACCCCGTCTCGGATCGCACGACGCTGATCAAGCACGACGAGGAATATCACAC
>CADEGB010000468.1 GCA_902826755.1 uncultured Gemmatimonadota bacterium | reverse complement strand
GGATCTCGACCCGGATCGTCTCCGGCCCACCCAGGGCAAAGTCGTTGGCCCGGTACTGGGCCGTGTTGGACGTCGAGGTCGAGCCCGCGGTCGGGGTCAGCCGGCCATGGGTCTGGGCCGAGGTGAACCGGTAACGAATGCCCTCTTCCTCCGGATCGAGGGTCGCCCGGAGGTCGACCGTGCCGCCGAGCTGGATGGTGTCGCGACTCGCGGTCAGGGTGACTTCGTAGTCGACCTCCACCGTCACGAACGCCGTGTCCCGCCCCCGCTCGACGGTCGTTTCGAGGTCCACCGCTTCGAGGAGGGCGTGCTTCTCCCCGGTGATCGGGTCGGCGATCGCCTTCTTTTCCCGAATCACGGCGTCGTGGCGCCGGCGTTCCGACACGACCATCACCACCCTATCCACCCGCGGCGGGGGAAACTCGAACTCATCCTTGGCCTCGTAGGTCACCGTCGGCCCCGTCTTCTCGCCGGCTAGACGCCCGTGGTTGCCGGACGTTTCCCAGGTGGCGGTCTGGTCGGCGCCGAGGCTTCGCTCCTTACCCTCTTTGTCGCGAATCAGGATCCGAAGGTCTTCCGTCTCGCTCTGTTTGACGGTGACCCGATTGGGGGTGATGTCGTAGGTCAGCTGGAGGTCCGCGTCGACGGCCGCCTCGGCCGAGACGATCCTCGGGGGGCCGGCCGCGGGATCGGTCAGCGAAGCTGGATTGAGGAGCACGTCGACGAACACCCGATCGATCTCACCGCTGATCCCGGAGAGAACCGGGTTGGTGGCGATGTACTCGACCGAGCGGGTTTCCGTCCACTGGTCCGGCGCAGGGGCGTCGATGCCCAGCCCGCCATGGTTGGTCGAGGACCGCCATCGGAACAGCAACGATGGGGTATCCTCCGGCAGCGGCATTCCCTCGCCCCGGGCCGTGACCGCCACGGTGAAGGTCGCATATCGGTGGGAGCTGTTGACGCTCGCCGTTCCAGGCGCCAACCGGACCTCGGGATCACGAACCATGACCGCCACCTCGGGATCGTCCACAAGGACCGCCGCTCCGGCGGCGGATCCCCCACCCGCGGTCGGCGCGCCGGAGGCCGCCGTGAAGCCGGTGGTTTTCCCCGAGATCGTACCCGTCGTGGTATTCACGGTAACCGCCGTCAGCGCTCGACCCGTCCCCCCGCTCCATTGGAGCACCCCGACATCGCCGGTCATCGTGAAGGGGGGGAGGTCCGCGTTGTCGTAGGCCAGCGTCACGGTCACCGGCTGGGCGAACGAGACACCCGCTGGACCCACGGTGTAGACCGGACCGATCCGCTGCCACCCTGTCGGCGGGGTCGACGCGGGATTGGCGACCCTGGTAACGGTCAGTACCGTGGCCGTGGGAACGGCTCCCGCTGGCACGGTGAGCGTGACGGCGCCGGAGTCGAAAACCAGGGTGCCACCGGTCGGACCCACTTGGATCCCGTTGACCACGGTCACGATGGCGCTGGCGCTCTGGCCTTCGCTGCTGGCGGTGATCCGCGCGGTACCCAGGGTCAGGGCCGTGACGAGACCCGTGCCGCTCACCGACGCCACTGCCGGCGCGTCGGTGGCCCACGTGGTGGCCCGGCCGGTGAGCACGTTACCCCCGGCGTCCCGCAAGGTGGCGGTAACCTGCTGGGTCCCCTGCGGCACCAGCGTCACGGCGGTCGGTTCCAATACCACGACCGCCACCGGAGCGGGCGGGGGCGGCGGCGGCGGAGGAGGCGGGGGCTGGGTCGTGTCGCCTCCGCCACAGGCGACCAGGGCCAGGGCGAGGCCGACGCTGAGGCCACGGGGGGAAGGCAGGAAGGAGACTCGCAAAGCCCGCTCGCTGAAGGTGATGCCCTAGACGCGCCCAACCGGCGCGCAAGGGCTCATCGAGGCGGCTCCACGGGTCCAACCGACCGGCAACCACGCTCGGTCTCACCCCGCCGACTCCGACCGACCGAAGCCCAGGGCGGCCAGGATCTTCTCCATCAGGCACCAGCGGGTAAAAGCGGACTGGATCAGGTTCACGCCGACGAAGGCGGTGAACAGAAACCAGGCCGGGTGAACGAACCACCCGAGGGCCAGGGAGACGAGGACGAAGGTCCCGGCAATGAGGCGGATGAGATAGTGCATTGGCATGGGCTGTTCCTCCAATCGGGGTCAGATCACGACGTCGGCGTCGAGGGCAATGACCTTGAAGGCCTCCTCGGAGCGAAGGCCGGCCCCGAAGGTCCGAAGGGCCCCGACAACACCTTCGACCTGGGGCCGGCTCACCAGGGCCATGAACATCACGTTTTCGCCGGGGAAGGTCCGGTTGCCGAAGTGGCTCCCGCTCTCGCCCCGGCCGAAGACGCTCGGGAAGACCGAATACCCCGAGATCGCGCATTGCTGGAGGACCCGGCTCACGTCGTCCTGGCGCTCCTTCTCGATGACCACCAGCACCAGTTTCATGCGACCTCCGCGTAGAGGAGCGGGATCAGGACCAGCGTCAGCAGCGTGGCGACCACGGCCCCCGCCATCAGGGCGATCCCCAGACCCTGGAAGATCGGATCGGTGACCATGACCGCGCCGCCGATGACCACGGCCGCCGCGGTCAGGATGATGGGCCGGGACCGGATCATCCCGGCCTCGACCACCGCTTCTCGGACCGAGCGGCCCCGTTCCCGGGCCAGCTCCGCGAAGTCGACCAGCAGAATCGAGTTGCGGACGATGATGCCGGCCAGCGCGATCATCCCGATCATCGAAGTCGCCGTGAAGAACGCGCCCGCGGCCGCGTGGCCCGGCAGGATCCCGATCAGCGTGAGCGGAATCGGAGCCATGATGACGAGCGGGGTCACGAACGACTGGAACCAGGCCACCACGAGGAAGTAGATCAGCACCAACACCGCCGCGAACGCGATCCCGAGGTCGCGGAACACCTCGTAGGTGATCCGCCACTCACCATCCCAATTGACCGAGGCCTCCTCGGTGGTTTCGGCCGGGCCGCTCCAGGTCGTGACGACACCGGCCTGCTCGAGGGCCGGTTCGACCGCGAGCATGGCATACACCGGCGCCTCGATGGCGCCCGCCACGTCTGCCGTGACGTAGATGACGGGCTTCATGTCCTTGCGGAATCGGGGCTCCATCCGGGCCGCCGTATCCACCGACGCCACCGCGCCAACGGGCACGATGCCACCGGCCCGGCTGGTCATTGGCAGCGCCATGACGCCGCCGGCCCCGGCCCGATCCCGCTCCGGGAGCCGGACCATGATCGGCACCGGCTCCGCGGCCCGCGGATCGTGGAGGAGACCCGCCTCGAGCCCGGCAATGGCCCGGACCGCCTGGGCAACCTCCGCGCTCGCGAGCGCGGCGAAATTCGCGACATCCGGCCGGACCGCGATCCGGAGTTC
>CADEGB010000467.1 GCA_902826755.1 uncultured Gemmatimonadota bacterium | reverse complement strand
CATCGTCATCGTGGTCGACGAGCTGGCCGACTTGATGATGACCGTGGCAGCCGAAGTCGAGACCCCGCTGGCGATGCTGGCGCAGAAAGCCCGTGCCATCGGGATCCATCTGATCCTGGCCACCCAGCGCCCGTCGGTGAACGTCCTGACTGGCCTCATCAAGGCCAACTTCCCGAGCCGGATCGGCTTCCGGGTGGCGTCGAAGGTCGACAGCCGCACCATTCTGGACCAGAACGGCGCCGAGGCCCTGTTGGGCAATGGTGACATGCTCTTCCTCCCGCCCGGCAAGAGCGAGCCGATGCGGATCCAGGGGGCGTACATCGGCACCGAGGAAACCGAGTTGGTGATGGACTGGTTCAAGGCGCGCCGGGAAGCCCGTCACGCCGCGCAACAGGCGGAGCGCGAGGAGGCCGACATCATCGCCTTCATCCGATCCCAGGAGGCGGAGGACGCCGGCGGCCCCGATGGCGACGTCGAGGGCGACCGCGACACCCTCTTCCGCGAGGCCGCCGAGGCCTGTATCCAGAACCAGGGTGGGTCGACCTCGCTCCTCCAGCGCAAACTCCGGATCGGTTACGGCCGGGCGGCGCGGATCATTGACCAACTGCACTCGGCCGGGATCCTCGGTCCGCCGGACGGCAGCAAACCCCGCGAAGTCCTGATCGGTTTCGAGCAACTCGAGGAGTATCTCGGCGGCTGAGGGCGGCCGCGTTGCAACTTTTTCACGGGTCGCCGCGTCTACATTGTAGACTCCACCGGCTGACTCCCAATGTCCGACGCCCCCGGTCTCGGGGAATTCGAGCAACTCGTCCTCCTGGCCATCCTCCAGCTGGGGCCCGGCGCCCACGCGCCGGCCGTTCGGGCCGCCATCGAAGCCGCGGCGGACCGACGGGTAACCCGCAGCGCGCTCTACTCCACGCTCGACCGGCTCGAGGCCAAGCGGTACCTGTCCTGGCGGCCCGAGCCAGGCGGGGCCACTCGCGGGGGCATCCCCCGACGGTGTTTTCAACTCACGCCGGCTGGCCTGACGGCGCTCCGCCGTTCGTACCGGGCGGTGTCCACCCTGGCGAGCGGCCTCGAAGGCCGGCTCGGGTCGGCCTGAGCCGGTGTCGACGCCAAGGCCTCCCCGGTGGGCGGAGTGGCTCCTCGGCAAGCTGCTCGGGAGACATCCGTCCACCCCGTACCTGATCGGCGACCTGCGGGAGGAGTACGAGGCGGTTTCCCGCCGGGTCGGCCTGCTCGCCGCCGTCTGGTACCCGGCGGCCGCCCTGGCGCTCGGTCTCCGGCTGGCGGCGAACCGATTCCGCGATCGTTTTCTCCCTGATCCCGTGTTCACCCGAATCCGTCACCCCGGGGACCTCATGCGCAACGGACTGACCCTGGCCCTTCGGTCGCTGACCCGCCGCCCGATCGTCTCGGGGGCCGTGATCCTGACGATCGGCAGTGCCCTCGCCGCGGCCACGATCGCGTTCGCCACGGTCAACGGGGTCCTGCTCCGGCCGTTGCCATACGCCAATCCGGAGCGCCTCGTCACGATCTGGGAGCGGTCGCTGACCCGCGAGGCCGACCGCAACGTGGTTTCGCCCGCGAACTTCCTCACCTGGCGCGATGAGCTCCGGCAGGTCGAGTCGCTCGCGGCCGTGTTCGAGACGAGCGGGTCGCTGACCGGCACCGAACAGCCGGAGCAGGTGGGCATCGTCTTCGCCACGGGGGATTTCTTCTCGCTCCTCGGCGCCACCCCGGTATCCGGGCGGCTCTTCGGCCAGAACGAAGCGGCGGAGGGCGGGGCGCCGGTGGCGGTGATGTCGGAGCGATACTGGCGGGCTCGCCACGGCGCCGATCCGTCGGTGATCGGGCGCTCGGTCGTGATCAACGGGAATCGGGCCGAGGTCATTGGGATCCTGCCGTCGCGGTTCGAGTTCGCGCCTGCGATGAGTTGGGCCGGGGTGGGTACTCGCGACTTCTATTTGCCGTGGTCGCTCGGCCCGGCGGCACGCAATGCGGGCGGGCGTTTCCTTCAGGTCATCGGTCGGCTGGCCCCGGGGGCCACGCTCGAGGGCGCCCGGCAGGAATCGTCCGCGCTGGCGGGACGACTGCGGGCGCAATTTCCCGATCGCCAGCAGGGTTGGGACGTCAATCTGGTGTCGTTGCACGAGGATCTCGTGGGCGACGTCCGGTCGCCGATCGGGATCGTCTTCGTGGCGGTGTGCTTCGTTCTGCTGATTGCCGGGGCTAACGTGGCCAACCTGTTGATGGCCCGTGCCACCGAGCGGCGCGGCGAGATGGCGATCCGCGCGGCTCTCGGCGCCGGCCGGATGGCCTTGGCCCAGCAGCTGTTCGGCGAGAGCCTCCTGTTGGCGGCACTCGGGGGTGTGCTCGGGGTGGTCCTGTCCTTCTGGGGCGTCGCGGCGTTGGTCGCGGCGTCGCCCGACCTCCCGCGGCTGGAGGGGGTTCGAGTCGACGGGCCGGTTCTCGCCTTTCTTTTGCTGGCCAGCGCGGTCGTGGCCGCCCTGGTTGGCGTCGGGCCGGCGATCGAGGCCTCCGGACGGAGTCCTGGTCAGTGGTTCGGGCAGCGGGGCGCGATCAGCGATCGGCGAGGGACTCGCGCCCGGCGGACGCTGGTCGGGGCGCAGGTGGCGTTGTCGATGATTCTCCTGGTGGGGGCCGGGGTGCTGATCCGCAGCATGGTGAATCGGCTCGCGGTCGATCTTGGCATCGACGCCGAGTCGGTGGCCACCGGTCAGGTCAACTTGCCACGGGGGGCCTACGGCACTCCGGAGCGGCGAGTCCTGACATTCGAGTCCTTGATCGAAAAGATCGAAGCGATGCCCGGGGTCGAAGCGGCCGCCGTGGCCAGTATCGTCCCCATGAGTGATCAGGGCCAGGCCACCGGCTTCCATGCGCTCGATCGTCCAACGCCCGAAGCGGGGCAATTCCCGGTGGCCGACGTTCGTTTCGTCCATCACCGCTACTTCGCGGCCATGGGCATCCCGATCCTCGCGGGGCGGAGCCTTGGCGACGCCGACCGGGCCGGAAGTCCGGTGGTCGTCGTGATCAACGAGACCGGCGCCCGGCAACTGTGGCCGAACGAGTCCCCGCTCGGGAAGCGGATCCTGATGGAGTGGGGTGACACGCTGCGGGCGGAGATCGTCGGCGTGGCGCGAGACGTCCGGCTGGGCGGACCCGATCAGCCGGTCGAGCGGGCCACGCTGTACTGGGATTACCGGCAAACTGGAGTGCCGAACGGGATGACGGTGGTGGTGCGGGGACGGACCGCGGAGCCGGCCATCGAACCAATCCGTGCGGCGCTCGCGTCGATCGACCCCGACCTGCCGCTCTACAACGTGCGATCGATGGTCAGCCTGCGGGACGAGGCCGACGCGCAGTCCC
>CADEGB010000466.1 GCA_902826755.1 uncultured Gemmatimonadota bacterium | reverse complement strand
CAGCCGCGGCCCGAAGCTGAAGTTCAGGTACAGCGACCAGCCGGTGGCCGGGACCTCGGCTGGGGCGGTTCCGCCACCCAGGGTGACTCGATCGTAGCGGAACTCTGACCGGACCAATCCCAGATGCAGTGCCCCGGCGCCGCTCAAGAGCGCGGCCTCGGCGCCGACGAGCTTGGTGGTACCTCGGAAGCCATCGTTGGACTCGTCGCGCCACTCAGCCTTCCCGCGGCCCACCACGGCGAACAGACCGAGGTGCCTCGGGACGACGAAGGCGAGTGGGTTGAGCTTGAGGAGCCATTCCGAGGTGTCGAAGTCCATTTCGATCGACTCGAAGTTGCCCAGCACGCCGCCTGGCGGGAACTCATTCTTGAAGGAGTGAGCGCCATCGACCCACCGGTACTCGGCCTGAGCGATGTTCCGGAGGCCGGTACGGAGCAGCAACTGGGTGTGGCCGCTCGATTTGATGGAAAACTCGTC
This sequence comes from uncultured Gemmatimonadota bacterium, assembly GCA_902826755.1. GTDB lineage: Bacteria > Gemmatimonadota > Gemmatimonadetes > Gemmatimonadales > GWC2-71-9 > SHZU01. Next base: position 2,933 of record CADEGB010000466.1, on the reverse strand, counting down.
GTTGAACAGCGATCGGGCGAGATCCGATTGGTGCGCGCCGCCGCCGAAGCCAAAGCCGGCGTGGACGTAGAGGCCAGGATCGGGTCTTACCCGGCCTGGCCTGAGAGTGGGCTTGGTGGCGACCGTATTGGTGTCCGGCGCCTGGCTCAGCGCCTGGTCGGCGACGAGCAGCGTCGCGAGGGCCAGCGCGGCCACGAGGGAGCGTTGCATGGGTACGTGGGGTCGAGGTGCTTGGTACCGTGGCAAGAAAGAAGCCCGAGAGCTCGGGGCTGAGCCCCACCGAGTGTGACCTCGACCGACGGGAGCGGCGTCGCCGATCGGCGACCGCCCCCCGTGGTCCGTGTTGCAATAGTGCAACCGGCAGTTCGTATTGTGCTGACTGGCCTGATCTTGGAGGCGGGTGCATGCGGTCGCGGCGAAGTCCGCTCACCTAGACTCGCTAGGCTCCCGCCGTCACCGATCGAGTGCGCTGGTCGCCGGCCCCTACTGACGCAAGGACACGTACACCGGCCCGCCGACGGCCGCCGAGCTCCGGGCCGCCATCTCGAACGTCTCCCGCAGCGCCCGCTGTCCCTCGCTCAAGGTCACGAAGAACGCCGGGTCCAGCCGACCGGCGTCGGCCGAGGTGCGCGCGGCGCAGGTGACCTTGATCTCCATCGGCGTGTAGATCCCGAAGGTCAGGGCGCCGACGAGTTGATTGAGGAACGAGAGCTTGGTTTCGACTCGGGCGACTCCCGCCGGACACTGCTCGGCGGTTTCCACCGTGTTCGGCGGCACGAGACCATACACCCAACCGGAAGCGAACGGCTTCTCGATCACCACCGTCGACGGCGTCAGACCCGTCGTGATCGTGGCATGGTGACAACCGCTGAGCCAGACACCGCAAACAAGGGACAGGACCGCGCGGAGCGGGGAGACCATCGGATCCTCCAGGAATGAGTGGGACGCCGCCGGCGGGCGACGGGGAACGCCCGCGGCAATGCATCGGTCGTGCCGATCGCCGCGCGGGGCCCGGGTCGGCAACGCAAGTCCCACCCACCTAACGCGTTGCCTGATCCCGACCCACCAGAAGGGGTCCCGCTTCGTCAGCCCGCGCTGTCACCCGACGAGGACAGGTGTTCTTCCCCTCGAGGACACCCGATTGACCCCGCGGGCCGAACCCGTAGCTTGGACTGAGGGGGTTTCCCCCTGGCCCGGACCTTTCACCACGAGGCAACCCGATGCGCACCGTGCCCATCCCCTGGCGCCCGGTGGTCGTGGCGCTCACCACGAGCCTGCTCATCCCCTGGCTCGCTGCCGCCCAGACCCCGAAGCGAACCACCCCGCCCCGCCCCGCCGCTCCGCCGACCCCCGAGCAGCAGGTCGTTCAGCAGGAACGAGCCTGGTCCCGAGCCATCCTCCGCCACGACATCGAGACGATCGCCGGCCTCCTCGCGGACGACTACGTCCGGACCAGTCCCGACGGTCGGGTCCACAACAAGGCGGAAGCGATTCTCGAGTTCGACCGCGACCGGGACAAATACACCGCCTCGACCTTCGACGACGCCAAGGTGCGCATCTTCGGCGACGTCGCGGTCGTTCAGGCGGCCGGGGTCGATCGAGGGACCGATGCCGACACCGGGCGGCCCTTCACCCGCCGATATCGGTACACCGACATCTGGGTCCGTCGCGGCGGCGAGTGGAAATGCGTGGCGTCCCACGCCTCGGAGGTCGGGGACAAGTAGCCAGGCCGAGGCGGTGGCCGGCCCGTCCGCGCGGCGGTAGCTTGGCGGTCATGCCGATGACGATTCGCAGCACCGATGGAGCCTGGATCGATACCGTCTGTCACGGGCGGGTGACCCACGCCGACATCGTGGCGCACATCGACACCGAAGCCGGGCAGGGGCTGCTCCACCGGCCCGAATTGATCGACGCGACCGCCGCCACCGCGGCTTTTTCAGCCGCCGAGGCTCGCGACCTGTACGATTTCGTTCACGAACTCGGCCAACGTCGGCCGCTCGGCACCGTGGCCGTCGTCGTCAACGACGATCTGACCTACGGGATGGTCCGGATGCTCGGCCTCCTCGCCGACCGCCTGACCCCTGTTCACCCATTCCGCGATCGGCCCACCGCCGAAGCCTGGCTGGCCAGCCACCGCTGACCAGCCATTCGACCAACCTTCATCGGCCCGTCGCGGGGACGATCGAGAGCACCACCGCCGACGGATGTTCGGGGCCGTGGTGAATGACGTTGTGAGCGACGATCGGATCCTTCTCGTTGTAATTGGGCCCGCCGGTATTGAGGTTCCGCTCGTACACCGGGAACGCGGCGCTCGCGATCGCGATCCGGATCCGATGCCCCGCCTGGAAGGTGTTGCTGGTCACCAACGGCGGCAGTTCCACCTTGTAGACCTTGCCAGGCTCCATGAACACCGGAGCGTCCCAGCCGTCCCGCCACCGGACCCGGAGCGCCTGCTCGTCGAGATTGTACGCTTTGCCGTCCGGGTGGACGTCGACCAGTTTGACCATCAGGTCCGTGTCCTTGACGTCCGACGACAGATACAGCGTTACGCTCACGGGCCCCGTCACGTTCACCGGCGACGCCAGGATCTCGGAGGTGTACACCAGCACGTCCCGCCGTGCCTGCACCGGGGTCTGATCGAACGATCCCGGCACCGCCGCATTGAAGCAGCAGACCTGACCACCAAGACTCGGCGTCGGATCGAGGGGATCGTAGGTGTAGCTGTCCCGGGCGGCCTTCTTCGGCTTGGTGAGCGTCAGCCGGCCGTTGCCGGCGGCGGTGTTGGCCCCGCCGTCGCTGGCGAGGAAGTAGGTCCGCCGAACCGCGTCCCGCGGCGGCCAGGTATCGAAGGTCCGCCACGCCTTGGCACCCATGTCGTACGACCGGACCCGCGGCTCCTTCTCGATCCCGTTGTCGATGCCCTTGAGCCAGCG
>CADEGB010000465.1 GCA_902826755.1 uncultured Gemmatimonadota bacterium | reverse complement strand
CGCTCGGCACCTCGAACCGCTCGGCCAGCCGGGCCGCCAGCCGGGCGGTCTCGGCGCCCCGGACCGCGCTGCCGGGCACCGACAGGTCGACGATATGCACCAGCAGGGACAACAACTGCTCGAACCGCTCCGCCATCGCCTCGTGGAGCCGCTCCAACTCCAATTTGTCGGCCCGAAGTTCGTCGTAGACCCGCTTGAGGCGCAGCATCGCGCCGACCTTGGCCGTCAGTTCGTCCGCGGTCGCCGGTTTGGTGATCAGGTCGTCGACCCCGGCCTCGCGATCGATCCCGGCGCTGGCGTTGGCCACCCCGGTCACCAGCACGAAGAGGGTGCCGGGCAGCGAGGGATCGGCCCGGACCGCGCGACAAAACGCGGCCCCGTCCATCTCCGGCATCGCGAGGTCGCTCAGAATCAGGTCGGGACGGTGGATCCGGGCGGCCTCGAGCCCCTGCGCCGCCGACGAGGCGACCAGGACATGGAGGGATTCGTGCCGACGGAGGATGGCGGCGTACGCCTCCAGCACATCCGGCTCGTCGTCCACGAGCAGCACGGTCCCCGCCAGGCTCATTGCTTCTCCTCCACCCGCTTCCGGATGCTGTCCGCGGGAACCTCGGCGCCGTTCAGGTAGCGATCGAGCAGCACCGTGATCGTGACCCGTCGGTTGCGGGGGTCGTAGGGCGCCGACGGGTAGCGGAGCTTTCGATCCGCCAGGCCTCGGATCTGATCCACCCGCTGGGCCGCCACCCCGCTTTCGTTGAGAATCCGACGCGCCGTGTTGGCCCGATCCGCCGAGAGTTCCCAGTTGCTGTATCCGGCGGCGCTGGTGTAGGGCCGGGCATCGGTGTGCCCCTCGAGCTGGACCTGGCTCGAGTCCGTGGCCAGTTCCCGTCCGATGAGCGAGAGCAGCTGACGACCGCGGTCGCTGACCTGGGCGCTCCCGGACTGGAAGAACTGCGCGGTGGAATCCTCCAGCAACTCGATCCGGAGCCCTTCCTCGGTCAACGTGATTTCGACGTGGTTCTTGAGCGAGTCGAGCAGCGGCGTCCGCCCGAGCTTCTCCTTGATGACTTCGGCCAACCGCAGCATCCGATCGATTCGGATGTCGATCAGCTGGGCCGGCGCGAGGGGCCGGGCCATCTGGGTCTGGGCCCCTTCGCCCGGCACGATCGACGACCCGAACTCGTCGGCTCGTCCAAGGGGGTCCTGGAAGTACCCGGCGATCGCGGATTTGACGTCGGAGCTCTGATTCACCAGCCACAGCACCAGGAACAACGCGAACATGGCCGTCATGAAGTCGGCGAACGCCACCTTCCACGCCCCGCCGTGGTGGCCGTGTCCGCCGACCTTTTTCTTGACGACGATGATCGGTTGTTCCCGGTCCTTGGCGCCCATCCAGCCTCCGTCCCTACTTGGTCTTGATGGACTTGCAGGCCGTTTCCATGGCCTGGAACGTCGGACGGGACTCCCCGGGTACCGCCCGTCGGGCGAACTCCACCGCCACGATCGGCGCGAATCCCTTCGCAAAAGCCACGACGGCGGCCTTCAGGACGAGGTAGTAGCTGCTCTCGTTCCGATTGGCGTGCTCGATGGCGGTGGCGAGCGGCCCGAACACGCCGTAGGCGAAGAACACGCCGAGCATCGTCCCGGTCAACGCGGCGCCGACGTGTTCGCCGATCTGCTCCACCGGGCCTGAAATAGCCGCCATCGTCACGATGATGCCGAGCACGGCGGCCACGATCCCGATTCCCGGAAGGGCGTCGGCCACCTTCTGGAGCGCCCCCGACATCGCCTCCTCGGCGTGGTGGTGGGCTTCGATTTCGGCGTCCATCAGGCTGTCGAGGTCGTGGGGCGGCACGCTCCCGACCAGGACCAGTCGGAGGTTGTCGCAGAGGAACTCGACGGCATGGTGATGATGAAGGACCTCGGGGTATTTCTTGAAGACGGCGCTCTTGTCGGGGCCCTCGATATGGGCCTCGATGGCCACCAGCCCGTCCTTCCGGGCGATCTGAAACAGCTCGTAGAGCATCTTGAGCGTGTCGAGGTAAACCGCGGCCTTGATCCCGGCGCCCTTCAGAACCCCGACCAACTTCCCGATCATACCCTTGAGGACCGGCATCGGGGTCGACACCAAGACCGTCCCGAGCGCCGTTCCAAGGATCGTCACGATCTCGGAAATGTGGAACAGCGACGGAATGTTGCCCCCGGCGATGGTAAAGCCGCCGAGAACCGAAGCGATGACGACGACGAGGCCGATGATTGCGAGCATGACTGGTCCCTAGTCCCCCCGTTGCGCCGGAAATTCGGCGCCTTCCGACCGAGAAGTATCGGTTTTGCAGGGAGGCATCTTGAGAGGACCGAGGACCCCAAGTCGTGGAGGGATGGACGGATGGAAACGCGTGTGACTGAGTTTCGGGCCAACCTGGAGGCCCTCCTGGCCAGCGGGAAGCAGCTGCCGACGCTGCCCGTCTTGGTCATTCAAGTACAACGGGCCCTCGCCAACGAGATGTCCGGGCTCCGGGACATCGGGGCCATCATCGAGCGCGACCCGGCCCTGACCGCCCGGCTGCTCCGGGTGGCCAACTCGGTGATGTTCTCCCGGGGTGACCCGGTGAACTCGATCGGGGTGGCTGTCGGCCGGCTGGGAATGGGGCACGTCCGCTCGTTGTGTCTCGCCGTCGGGGTGGTCAGGGCGTTCGGTGACTCCGGTCAGCGGCTCGATCACAAACGGTATTGGGAGCATTCCGCCGCCGTCGGTATGGTGGCCGAGCGCCTAGCTGACTTGAGCAAGCGATATGCCCGAGTCGACGGAGCGGAAGCCTATACGGCAGGCCTACTTCACGACGTCGGCCTCCTGGTTACCGACCAGTTTTTCCCGGAAGATTTCGCCGGGGTCCAGGAAGAAATGGACTTCGAGGGGACCGCCCGGTGGCGGACGGAGCTCACCCGACTCGGCATGGACCACGGGAACATTGGGGGCCGGGTCCTCGACCGATGGCAGCTGCCGGCCTCCGTTCGGGCGGCCGTGGCCAGCCACCACCAACCGGACACGGCCCCACCGGAGGGAGGCGACCTTGCCCACTTGGTCTGGGGCGCCGAGGCCCTCTGCACGGCCTCGGGCCTCGAACTACCCCAGGAGGGGAACGCCGAGGTGGCCCCGGCCGACGTCTTCGACGCGCTCGACGTGCCCGAGCCGAAACGGGAGGCCGTCATCGCCGAAGTCGGGGCAATCGGGGAACGGGCCCGTCAGTTCACGCACTGACCCCTCAAGACCGCCACCGCGTCAGCCGATAATCAGGGAGATCGAGCAGGCCTCCTTGCCCTGATTCCCGCTGAACGGAGACGAGTCAATGCGCTACCCCAGCCTCGCCGGACTGGTCACCACCATGACCATCACGAGCGCGACTGTCTTGGTCGGCCAGCCAGCCCCGGTGCCTCAACCAGTGGC
>CADEGB010000464.1 GCA_902826755.1 uncultured Gemmatimonadota bacterium | reverse complement strand
GGCGCGCCGGCGGGAGGCGCGTGGCGCCTATCGGGTCGGCGTCGGCGTCGAGCCCTGACACTCAGAGCGGCGCGACGACCCCCTCGATCAGCCGGCCAACCCGGTCGCCCATCCGGCCGGCGATCTCCATCACCTCGGCGTGGGACAGCGGCATCGGGCTGATTCCCGCGCCTGGGTTGGTAATCGTCGAGAACCCAAGGCACCGCATCCCACCAGCCCGCGCCGCGATGACCTCCGCCACCGTCGACATCCCCACCGCGTCGCCGCCTAACCGCTCGAGCATCCGGACCTCGCTCGGCGTCTCGTAAGTGGGACCGAGAAGGCCGACATAGACCCCCTCCGCCAACGGGATGCCGAGCCGTTCGGCCGTGGCTCGCGCCGCCGTCCGAAGGTCGGCGTCATACGCAACGGTCATGTCCGGGAACCGGGTCTCGCCGGGACGGACGGGACCGATCAGCGGGCTCCGGCCGGTCAGATTGATGTGATCGGAAATCAGCATGATGGTACCCGCGGAAAACGTCCGCCGGATCCCACCCGCCGCGTTGGTCACCACCAGGGTCTCGACCCCGAGCGCCCGGAAGACCCGCACCGGGAGTGCCGCCTCGTCGGCCGAATGCCCCTCGTACATGTGGAACCGGCCACTCTGGCCGATGACCGTCTTGCCGCCGAGGGTTCCGACCACCAGTTCGCCCCGGTGACCCTCGACGGTCGGCACGTGGAAGCCGGGAATGTCCCCATACCCGATTCGAATCGGATCGGCGATTCGATCCGCCAGGCCGCCGAGTCCCGAACCGAGAACGATCGCGACGGTCGGACGTCGGTTGCCCAGCCGCTCACGGACAACCGCCGCCGCCCGGGCCACGGCATCGGACGCAGCCCCGGTCATGAGAGCATCCCCGCGAGCGAGGCCGAGATGAATGCGGCCAGGTTGCCCGCGATCATCGCCCTGAGCCCGAACCTGGCGATCTCCCCGCGCCGCTCCGGCGCCAAACCGCCGATCCCCCCGATCTGGATGGCGATGGAGGAGAAGTTGGCAAAGCCGAGCAGCGCGTACGTCAGGATGATCGCGCTCCGGGGTTCGAGCGCCATCGGCCCGGACAGATCCCCCGCGAACTGCGCGTACGCCACGAACTCGTTCAGCGTCGTCTTGAGGCCGATCAACGAACCGACATAGGCGGTGTCCTGCCACGGCACCCCCATCACCCAGGCCAACGGCCGGAGCGAGGTACCCAGAATGGACTGGAGGCTCAGGCTCGGAACCCCGACCATCCCGCCCGCCCACCCGAGCAGGAAGTTGAGCAGTGCCACCAGCGCGATGAACGCCATCAGCATGGCCGCCACGTTGAGGGCAAGCTGCAGTCCAGTCGAGGCGCCGTTGGCGGCGGCTTCGATGACACTGCCGTCGGTCTTCTCGACCCGGAGCTCGAGCGAGGTCTTGGTCACCGGCGTTTCGGTTTCCGGACGAATGATCTTGGAGAGGACCAGGCCGGCCGGCGCGTTCATGACGCTCGCGGCCAGCAGGTGGGCCGCGATGCCGGGGAACTGCCCCTGCAGCATCCCGACGTACGCCGCCATGACCCCGCCCGCCACCGTGGCGAACCCGCCGACCATCACGGTCACCAACTCGGACTGGGTCATCGTCCCGACGAACGGCTTGATGAGGAGCGGCGCTTCGGTCTGACCGAGGAAGATGTTGCCCGATGCCGAAAGCGTTTCGGCACCCGAGGTACCCAAGGTCCGCTGCATCACCCAGGCCAGCCCCTTCACGATCAGCTGCATCACGCCCAGATAGTAGAGGACACTCATCAGGGCCGAGAAGAAGATGATCGTGGGGAGGACGTTGAACGCGAAGAACGCCCCGGTCTGCGCGATCATTCCCGCGGAGGTGTCGACTGCGCCCCCCGCCGCGGGCACCCCGACCGGGACGGTCGAGCGAACCAGGTTGCCGAAGACGAACCGGGCGCCCTCCTCCTGGAACCCGAGCAGGCCGGTGATCGCGTCGCCGACCGCCGCAAAGACGGCGCGACCAGCCGAGGTCTTGAGCACGATCAACCCGAACAGTGTCTGGAGACCGAGCCCGGTGGCCACCAGACGCCAGTTGATCCTCTTGCGGTCGTAGCTGAGGAGCACCGCGATGCCCAGCATCGTCGCGATGCCGAGCAGGCCGATCAAACGTTCGCCCAGGCCAAGGTCCAGCCCGGCGCGAGCGGCTTCGAGACGTTGCGCGGCGGTCTGCAGCATGCGGATCGTCCGGAGTGAGGGAAGTACGACGCTACAGCGCGGCCAGCTCGGCCGAAACCGACTCCAGCATAGCCCGCTTCTCGGGCCACGGTAAGAAGGCCGCTTCGAACCCGGCCAGGATCATCCGGTCGATGGCCGCCCGGTCGAACCCGAGTTCCCGATGCGCCAGCCAATACTCGTCGGTCAGGCTGACGCCGCACATCAGCCAGCTGTCGGTGCAGAGCGTTACCGCCAGGCCGGCGTCGAAATACCGACGGACGGGGTGACTACCCGCCCGGGTCACCACGTGGGTCTGCAGGTTGCTGGTGAGGTTGATTTCGATCGGGATCCGCCGGTCGCGCACGAAGGCCTCGAGCTCGGGATCCTCATGGAGGCGGGTCCCGTGTCCCAGGCGCATCGCGTGGCAGCGGACGATCGCTTCCGACACCGACGCGGCACCGGCCGCTTCGCCCGCGTGGCAGGTGATCGCGAGCCGCCCGCGGAGCGCGACGTCGAAGGCCTCGCCATGGACACCCGGCATCCGGCCGGCTTCGCCCCCCGCCAGGTCGAACGCCACCACGCCGTGATCCTTCATCCGGACCGAATGCTCCGCGATCCGAACCGACACCGCCGGGTCGTAGTGGCGCAGCGAACAGTTGATGATTCCGGTTCTGACCCCGAAATCCCGTTGACCCCGCTGGAGCCCGCGCCACTCCGCGGCCACGGCCTGGTCCATCGTCAGGCCGCCCCGGGTCGAGAGTTTGGGGCAGTAGCGGACCTCGAGGTAGCGCAGATTGTCGCGGGCGGCGTCCTCCACCATCTCGTAGGCCACCCGTTCGATCGCCTCTTCCGTCTGGAGGAGCGGGATCGTGTACTCGAACCGCATCAGGAACTGCTCGAGATCGGGGGCGTCGTCGACCCGCATGTAGCGGCGCAGCACCTCGGGATCGGTGGTCGGCAACTCAAATCGGGCATCCCGGGCCAGCTCGATCATCGTGGCCGGGCGGAGGGAACCATCGAGATGGACGTGCAGTTCGGCCTTCGGCAGCCGGGAAATCAGCTCACGCGTCAGCATCGAGTTCCTCGGCCGCGGGCCGGCGGGCGCTCCGGACCACCCGGACGATGGCACCGGCGCCAAGCGGGGCGGTCGGATCGACCGTGATGCCGCGGCCGTCGGTCAGGTAGACCCGCCCCTCGGCCAGGCCCTCGGCGAGGCCGGCATCGGTCTTGACGGCGG
>CADEGB010000463.1 GCA_902826755.1 uncultured Gemmatimonadota bacterium | reverse complement strand
GGCGGCAGGAGACGGCCAGGCGCCGCGCCGCTAGAGCGCGTCGTCCCGCTCGCCCCAGATCACCAGCGTCGGCACCGCGATGGCTGCCGTGGCGTCGAGTCCCGACACGACCTTGTCCCGGGCCTGACCGGCCGCGGGTGGACCGATCCGCGAAGCCCGATAGAGGTTGAGGCCAGCCGTCAGACTGCCCGGTCGACCCCAGGCCGCGACGTATTCCCGTTCGTCGTCGTCCGTGAACCGACCCTTGGCCCGGAGCGAGCCGAAGATACGCCGGAGGGCCGCGTGCCCGTCGGCCGAGAGACCCGCCTCGGCCTGCGGCGACCGGAAGAAGTTCATGTACTCGCTGGCGCGCTGCTGGGCGGGATTGGTGTCGAGTTCGCGGTCGAACACCGCCGGATGGGGCGCGTTGATGATCACCAGGCGGCGGAGCAGCTCGGGGTGGCGGATCGCGAACGCCCAGGCAATGACCCCGCCCCAGTCGTGGCCGACCAGCACGAACGGGCGGCCGCCGTTGAGCTGCTCGGCGAGGGCCCGGACGTCCTCGATCAGGGCCGGGACCCGATATCCGTCGAGCGCGGTCGGCCCCTCGGACAGATTGTGGCCGCGGAGATCGGGCGCCACGGCCAGGTGGTCGCGGCCGAACTCCTCCAGCTGGTCCTTCCAGGCATACCAGAACTCGGGGAAGCCGTGGAGGAAGAGGATCAGTTCGCCGGACCCGCGACGGGCCAGATGGAGTCGGAGGCCGTTGGCGGTGACGAACTCGTGGCGGATGGTGTCGGCGGTCGCGGCGGGAGGAGGCAGGTCGGTCATCCGGGTCCGGTTCGAGTTCGAGGGTTCCGAAAGGTAGCGTCGGGGCGCGGATGACGGACCGGTGCGGGCCGGACTGGCGCTGATGCTACAGTAGTGTATCATACAACTTGATACCAACGACACGTCGCCATGAAACCGCACCTCTTCCACATCCTGCTGGCCCTCGCCGATCGGGACCTCCATGGATCCGGCATCTCCAAGGCAGCCAAGACCCAGAGCGGCGGCACCGTCGTGCTCTGGCCGGTCACCTTGTATGGCTCGCTGTCCGAATTGGGCGAGGAGGGGCTGATCGAGGCGCTCCGAGTCCCGCCCGAGGGCGAGAGCGAGCGGCGCCGGTACTACCGGCTGACCCGCGCCGGGCGTCGGGCCCTCGACGCGGAGGCGCGGCGGCTGGCGGCGCTGGCCGCGACGGCGGCGCGGCGACTGGCTCCCCGTGGGGCGCCGTGATCGACGCCCTGCTGTTCCTGTTCCGGGGCCTGCTCCGGATTCTCCCGACCGATCTCCGGACCGACCACGGCGCCGAGATGGTCGAGGCGTTCCGGGCCCGGGTCGACGAGGCGCGCCACGCCGGCATCGGGTCGACGCTGGCCGAGGCGTTCGGGGCCATGGCCGATCTGCTCCGCCGCGCCGGGTACGAACATTGGCTCCGCCGCGACCGCGCGGGCCGCCGGAAGGGAAGACTTGCCATGCTGCCCACCGACCTTCGGTTCGCCGTTCGCGGCTTCGTTCGTCAGCCCGCATCCACCGGGCTACTCGCCGTGACGCTCACCCTCGCGATGGCCTCGGCGATGGCGGTGTTCGGGCTCGTCGATGGCCTGATCTTCCGACCGCTGCCGTTCCCTCGATCCGATCGACTCGTCTACCTGAACGAGACCGCGCCCCGCTGGAATCTCACCTACACCGGGATCAACTACCCCGACTTCGTGCAGTGGCGCGCTGCCAACCGGGCGTTCGAGTCGATGGCCGTTTTGTCCGGCGCCGGGTTCAACCTGGCCGACGCGGGCGGCACCGAGCGGGTGCTGGGCGCCGAAGTGAGCCACGATCTGGCCACCGTGCTCGGTCTCCAGCCGCTCGTGGGCCGCGCGTTCACGGCCGAGGACGACCGGCCGGGTGCTCCGAACGTGGTGCTGATCGGCGAGGCGATGTGGCGGACTCGATTCGGGGGCCGGCCGGACGTGGTGGGTGACACCCTCCGCCTCAACGGCGAGCCTCACACGATCGTGGGCGTACTGCCGCGCGCGGCGACGTTTCCCCGCGACTACGTCCTCTGGCGACCGCTCCGGGCCGAGCCGGTCAGCGCGTCCGAGAACCATTCGTACGACGGGATCGGCCGGCTCAAGCCCGGCGTATCGATCGCCGCCGCGCGGGAGGATCTGCTCCAGGCGCATCGCCCGATCTGGGCCGCCACCGACACGGCCCGAACCGTCTCCCCGGTGGCCGTTCCGTTGCGTGAGTACCTCAGCGCCGACTTCGAGGTTCTCACGTCGGCGCTGGTCATCGGCGTGGCGCTGATGCTGCTGTGCGCCTGCGCCAACGTCGCCAGTTCGATGCTGGCGCGAGCGATCTTCCGGCAGCGGGACGTGGCGCTTCGGGTGGCGGTCGGCGCGGACCCGGGTCAGGTGGCCCGGCAGATGATGGTCGAGAGTCTGGTCCTGGCCGGCGTCGCCGGGGTGGCCGGGTCTCTCCTCGGGTACTGGGCGTTGGGTCTGTTTGCCGGGGCGTTGCCCGATCAACTCCCTCGCTGGCTCGACCTGACGCCCCGGTGGAGCAGCGCCGTGGTGGCGATGGTGGTGGTGGCGGTCACCGCGGTGGCCTTCGGCCTGGCGCCGTCGATCCAGGCCCGCCGGCTCGACCCCAAGACGGCGTTGGGCGGCGCCGGCGGTCGCGCCTCGCTCTCGGCGCCGCAGCGACGGCTGCTGAACGGGTTCGTGGTGGCGGAAGTCGTCGTGGCGGTGGTCTTGATGGTGTCGGGCGGTCTGCTGTTCCGGGCGTATCAGCGGGTCCGGGCCGTCGATCCCGGGTTCGACGCGAGCCGGGTCCTGACGTTTCGCATCGCGCCGCCGGCCGTGCGCTACCCCGATTCGACGTCGCTCTGGATGTTCCGGCAGCGACTGCTCGCCGAACTGGCCGCGGTGCCGGGGGTGGAGAGCGCCGGCCTCATCAGCTGTCCCCCGTTGGGCTGTCACCAGGGCAACTTCTTCGAGGCCGAGGGGGCGCCGCTGCGTCCGGCCGGGGCGGCGACACCCGTCACCCTGACACTGTTCGCCTCATCGGGCGCGTTCCGGGCGCTCGACATCCGCCTCGTTCGCGGCCGCCTGCTGGAGCCGGCCGACGCGGAGCTCGGCGCGCCGCGGGTGGTGGTGGCCAGCGAGCAGTTCGTTCGGACCAACTGGCCCGGACTCGCCGATCCGACTGGGCGCCGGGTACGGTACAGCGGGGGTGACAGTACGGCGTGGAGTACGGTCGTCGGCGTGGTGGGCGACGTGCGCCACTACGGCCTCGACAAGCCGACGCGGCCGACCCTGTACTATCCGGTAACGCCCGGCTCGACCGACGTGGCGCGGGGGCTCGCCGTGGTGCTCGAGACCCAGGGCGCGCGGCCCCCGATCGAGTCGGTGCGCCGGGTCGTCACCGGTCTCGATCCGGAACTG
>CADEGB010000462.1 GCA_902826755.1 uncultured Gemmatimonadota bacterium | reverse complement strand
TCAGCCTGTTGCTGGCGGTCGACACGGGGTGGTGGGGGGCCTGGATCCTCCTGCTCACGGTGCTGCTCCTGATCTGGCGGACGTATGTCACCGAGGGCGTTGTCGTCTGGCTCGTCAACTCGGCCATGGGCGTCCTGGCCATCGTGTTGTGGAATCGACTCAAGCCGTACCAGCAACAGCGGCTCGTGTCTTTTCTCAACCCCGAGGCCGACCCTGCCCACTCCGGGTATCAGGCGATCCAGTCCAAGGTGGCGATCGGTTCGGGCGGGTGGTTCGGCAATGGCTGGCTCCATGGGCCCCAGAAGCGGCTGGCCTTTCTGCCCGCGCAGCCGACCGACTTCATCTTTTCGGTGGTCGGCGAGGAGTTGGGCTTCGTCGGCGTCGTGGTGGCGCTGGGGCTATTCTTTGCGCTCTTCCTGATTCTGCTCCGGATTGCGCGGCGGGCCACGGACACGTTCAGCAGCCTGGTGGTGTTCGGGGTGTTGGGGCTGCTTTTTACCCACGTGTTCGAAAACGTCGGGATGACGATCAATCTGATGCCCATCACCGGGATCCCGCTCCCGTTCTTTTCGTACGGCGGGTCGTTCGTCCTGGCGTGTGGGATGGCGATGGGGCTCGTGCTCCGGGTGGGGTACGACTCGAGGTCGAGCGGGTATGTTGAACAGTAGCAACGTGTTACCTGTCAAGGTCTGGCGCGAAGCTGGCCGGCAGGACAGATTGGTGGGCGTTGCCCGCGACCGAAGTGCAGCCGACTTCCTCCGCACGAGCCGCCTGTAGATGGCCTGGTTTAAGAAGGAACGCAAACCGCGAGTTTCCCAGCGCGCGCGCCTCGAGATTCCGAGAGACGCGTGGGAGAAATGCGAGTCCTGCGACCATACCGACATCCGGGAACGATTCGAGCGCGAGCTCAACGTCTGCCCCAACTGCGGGCACCATCGCCGCTTTTCGGCCGAGGAGTACGTCGAGTTGCTGACCGACGCGGGCAGTTGGCGCGAACTCAACGGCAACCTCCGTCCTCTCGATCCCCTTTCGTTCGAGAACTACCCCGACCGCACCAAGGCGTCCCAGGCCAAGACAGGCCAACTCGACGGCATCTTCACCGGGCTTGCCCGGCTCGAGGGAATCCCCTTGCATCTCGGGGTGATGAACTTCGCCTATATGGGCGGCTCGATGGGGTCGGTGGTTGGCGAGCGGATCGCCCGGCTGGCGAAACGATCGGCCGACAAGGGCGTTCCGCTGGTGCTCGTCTGCGCGTCGGGCGGGGCCCGGATGCAGGAGGGGATCTTTTCCCTGATGCAGATGGCCAAGACCTCCGCGGCGATCGCGGAGGTCAAGCGCGAAGGGGTGCCGTTCCTCACGATCCTCACCGATCCGACCACCGGTGGCGTCTCCGCCAGCTACGCGATGCAGGGCGACATCATTCTGGCGGAGCCAGGGGCGGTCATCGGGTTTGCGGGGCAGCGGGTCATCAAACAGACCATCGGGCAGGATCTCCCGGAGGGCTTCCAGACCGCCGAGTTTCTCCTCGAACACGGACAGATCGACGATGTCGTTCCCCGCGGATCCTTGCGGGAGACGGTAACCCGCCTCCTTCGCCACATGCTGGGCCACCGGGTCGACCCGGCGGCCGCGGGGGCCCGGGAAGGGTGACACCCCGGACCCGCCCCGGTCCGGCCGACGCAGATTCCGTCTCCGCTCGCTATCGCCGCGCCGTCGATTTCCTCTTTCCGCGCACCACCACCATCAAGTTCGGGCTCGATCGGACCGAGCGGCTCCTGGCCCGGCTCGGCGATCCGCATCGGGTCCTGCCGACGATCCATGTCGGTGGGACCAACGGCAAGGGGAGCGTCACGACCCTGGTGGCCGCGGCGTTGGCGGCGGCCGGTTGGCGAGTCGGGGTCTACACCTCCCCGCACCTGGTCGACTTCCGGGAGCGGATCACGGTGGCAGGGGCGCCGATCGGGGAAGCGGCGGTGGCCACCTGGACCGAGTTGCTGCGGGATGAGATCGAGGCCATGGGGGCCACGTTCTTCGAGGCAGCCACCGCGATTGCCTTTGCGGACCTGGCGGCGCGCGGGGCGGAAATCGCGGTCATCGAGGTGGGGCTCGGCGGACGGCTGGACAGCACCAACGTGGTTCGTCCGCTGGTGAGCGGGGTGACCAAGATCGCGATGGATCACCAGAAGTACCTTGGCGACACGCTCGAGGCCATTGCCCGGGAGAAGGCGTGGATCGCCAAACCGGGGGTACCGTTCGTGATCGGCGAGCGGGACCCGGCGGTGGTCGCGATTCTGAAGGAGGAGGCCCGCCGGGCGGTCCGGACGGTCGACCCCACGGGTCGGGTCGATCTTCGGGTGCTTCCGCCGGACTACGAATGGGCCGGCCCGCTCCGGCTGGCGGGTGCCCACCAGCGGCGGAACGCGGCGGTGGCTCACGGAATTCTGATGGCGTTGCCGCCCCGGTATCGACCTGGTCCAGCGGCGATCGAAGCCGGATTCTCGACCGCCTTCATCCCGGGTCGACTCGATCGGCGGGGCCGCTGGCTGTTCGACGTGGCCCACAACCCCGACGGGGTGAGGGCGTTGGTCCGGGCGCTCGGCGACCTGGCTCCCCCCCGGCCGCTGACCGCCCTGGTGTCGATCCTCGGCGACAAGGATTGGCCGGAGATGCTGGTCGGGCTGGACCGGGTGGTCGATCGCGGGGTGCTGACGGTGGCCCCGACGGCCGACGCGCGGCGGTGGGACCTCGACTGGCTGGCGCGGTGGTTGGAACGGCCGGATCGGCCCCCGGCCCGGGCCTCCTGGAAGCTCATCGAGGACTTCCCGACGGCCCTGGCCACGGTGCAGGATGGGGCCGGTACCATCCTGGTAACCGGCTCGTTCCACACGGTCGGCGACGTCATGGCCGCGATCGGCCTTTCGCCGGTCTGATCCGGGCCCTCGGGGCCCAGGACGGTCGGCGCAACCGCCGCTGCCGCTTATATTTCGGCATGTCGATCCAGGCCCTCCCCGGGTTTCGCGATTTTTACCCCGACGACCTCGCGATCCGATCCCACGTCTTCGGCGCCATGCGCCGAGTGGCGCTGCGGTACGGCTTCGACGAATACGACGGTCCGCCGCTCGAAGCGCTCGATCTCTACACTCGCAAGAGCGGTGACGAGATCGTCGGGCAACTTTACAATTTCCGGGACAAGGGCGATCGCGAGGTGGCGCTTCGCCCCGAAATGACGCCGACCTTGGCGCGGATGGTGGCCCCGAAAGTGGCGGCCCTCAAGAAGCCGATCCGGTGGTTTTCGATCCCGCAGCTGTTCCGGTACGAGCGGCAGCAACGGGGTCGGCTCCGGGAGCACTTCCAGCTCAATTGCGATCTGATCGGGGAGCCGGGCCCGGCGGCGGACGCGGAGATCGTCGCGCTCGCCATCGACGTGATGCGAGAACTGGGGCTCGGGGCCACCGACGTCCG
>CADEGB010000461.1 GCA_902826755.1 uncultured Gemmatimonadota bacterium | reverse complement strand
CCTGACGATGGTGGGCGACTACGCGGCCGGCAAAGGAGCGCACCGGATCATCGCCAGTGGCGATGGGGTCCGGGTCACCGACAGCAACGGCCGCTCGGTCATCGACGGCTTTTCGGGCCTCTATTGCGTCAACGTCGGGTACGGCCGCGACGCCATCGTCGACGCGATGGCCGAACAGTCCCGCACCCTGGCGTTCTATCACGTCTTTGCCGGCGCCACCCACGGACCGGCCATCGACCTCGGCGCCAAACTGCTCTCCCTGGCCGGACCCTCGATGCGGCGGGTGTTCTTCGGCCTCTCGGGCTCCGACGCCAACGAGACCCAGGTCAAGCTGGTCTGGTACTACAACAACATTCTCGGCCGCCCCGCCAAGAAGAAGATCATCGCCCGGCGCCGCGCCTATCACGGGGCCACGATCGTCTCGGGCAGCATGACGGGCCTCTCGCTCTACCACGACGGCTTCGACCTCCCGTTCGGCCTGATCAAGCACACCACCGCGCCCGATCCGTTCTGGGCCGAAGGCCTCGACCCGGCCGCCGTGGGCCGGCAGTGCGCCGAGGATCTCGACCGGCTCATCGTGGCGGAAGGCCCGGAGACGGTCGGCGCCTTCATCGCCGAGCCGATGATCGGCACGGGCGGGATCATCCCGCCGCCGCCGGGCTATTGGGCGGCAATCCAGGAGGTCCTCCGCCGCCACGACGTGCTCCTGATCGCCGACGAGGTCATCACCGGCTTCGGCCGGGTCGGGGCGATGTTCGGGTGCTCGGTCTGGGGCATCGAGCCCGACCTGATGACCGTGGCCAAGGGGCTGACCAGCGGCTACGCGCCACTCTCGGCGGTGCTGGTCGGTGAGAAGGTGTGGGACGCGCTCCAGGCCGGTGGCGCCAAACACGGGATCTTCGGGCACGGCTACACCTACTCGGCCCACCCGATGTGCGCCGCGGCGGCCCTTGCCAACATCGCCATCATCGAGAACGAGCACCTGGCGGATAACGCCCGCGAGGTCGGCGCCTATCTCCGGGCTGGCCTCACCGCCCGGCTCGGAACCCACAAGCTGGTCGGCGAGATCCGGGGCGAAGGGATGCTGGCCGCGGTGGAGTTCGTGGCCGAAGGGCCGCCCCGGCGTCACCTGCCCAAGGAAGCCAAGTTCTCCAGCCGAGTCTCGGCGCTCTGCCTGGAAGAAGGCGTGCTGGCGCGACCGATTCCCGCCAACGACATCGTCGGTCTGGCGCCTCCGCTGATCCTGACGCGGGAAGACGCCGACCTGATCGTCGGCATGGTGGGTCGGGCGGTCGACCGAGCCACGGCCGAGTTGTGACCGAACGCCCCGAGCTCCGGCGCGACATCGGCGCCCTCGGCATTGCCGCGCTCACCATCAACATCATCATGGGCTCGGGACTGTTCGTCATCCCGGCCGCCATGGGCGTCCTCGGGGGCTGGGCCCCGGGCGCGATCGCCGTCTGCGCCCTCGTCATGGGTGCCGTCACCCTCTGTTTTGCCGAAGCCTCGAGCCGGCTGCCACGGGCGGGCGGCATCTACGGCGTGGTGCGGACCGCACTCGGGCCCGCGGCGGGCGCGGTGGTGGGAGGGATGATCTGGCTCTCGGCCACCCTGGCGGCGTCCGGCATCCTGGCGGCGGCCATCGATCAGATCACCCCGTTCCTGCCGTGGCTGGGACACGCGGTTGGACGGACCGCCGTCATCGTGGCCGTCTGCGCGTTCTTCATGTGGATCCCGATGCGCGGGGCGCGGCAGAGCGCCCTGGCCAGCGAGGTGACGACGGCCATCAAGATCGGGCCACTGGTGCTGTTCATCGTTCTCGTCGCCATGCTCCCCGCGGCGCCGGCGGCCCCCACCGCCCCGCTCGAGGTCCAGGTGGTGGGGCCGCTCCTGATCCTCGGCATCTACCTCTGCGCCGGTGTGGAGAGCGGCATCGTCATGAACGGCGAGGTGCGTGACCCCGTCCGAACACTCCCCCTCGGCCTCTTCGGCGCCCTGCTGGCCTATTCGGCCCTGGCGGTGGCGATCCAGATGGCGGCCGGTCATGCGTTAGGCGGCACCCTGGCGGCGTCGAAGGCTCCGCTGGTCGACGCGGCCCGCCGGGTCGGGACGTGGTTCCCGCCAGTCATGGCGGCCGCGGCGGTCGTGTCGATGCTGGGGAGCGCCGCGGGACTGGCCTCGGCCACGCCGCGAATGATCTTTGCCCTGTCGCGCGACGGATTGATGCCCGGCGCCCTGGCGCGACTCCACCCCGTTCGACGGACGCCGAACACGGCCATCGTGGGTCACGCGGTCCTGGTGGCGCTCCTGGCCTCCAGCGGCGAATTCAAACCCCTGACGATCGCGGCTTCGTTGGCGTCGATGGCGGTGTACGTCCTCGGCTGCGCCGCGGCGTTGGTCCTGAGACGCCGCGGGGTGGCCGAAGCCGGTCGGGTGACCGAGTGGCGGCTGACTCCGGTGGCGGCCGCGGTGGCGATCGTCGCGAACCTGGCCATCATCCTGAGCGCGTCCTGGCCGGCCATCGCCGCGCTGGTCGTGTCCGCGCTGGTCTTTGCCGCCGTGGCGATGGTTCGCTCCGGACGGTCGCCGAGGGCGGCATGACGGCCACCCTGCCGGTGGTGTACGACCCCGGTGATTTCGTGCTGTCGTCGTTTCGCGACCGGGTCGGCGGGAACGCGCCGGTCCGCGAGACGGAAGCGCGGATCGAGCGGATCGTGGCCGGGCTCCGGGCCTCTGGACAGGTGCGGTGGTCGAGCGCGGCCGCCGCGGCCGATCAGGCGCTGGCGGTGGTCGGTCGGGTGCACTCGGTCGAGTATCTCCGGTTCCTCGAGGAGACCAGCGAGCGCGCCGAGGACGAAGTACTCGACGAGCGCTTTGCGGAACCGGGCGTGCTCCCCGACACGCCCGTGACCAGGGGCGCGTACCCGGCCGCGCTCCGGGCGGTGGCCGCGGCCGTGGCGGCGGCCAACGAACTCCTCCGAGGCGGACGGCTCGCGTACGCGGTCTGCCGTCCCCCTGGCCACCATGCCGGCCGAGGCTTCCTGGGCGGGTACTGCTTCCTGAACAACGCCTGCGCCGCGGCGCTGGTCCTTCGCGATGCCGGGATCCGGGTGGCCGTCGTCGACGTCGATTATCACCACGGGAACGGCACGGCCGACATCCTGAGCGCGGAAGCCGACATTCCGTTCCTGTCGTTCCACGCCTCAACGATCACCAACTTTCCCTACCGGAACACCCCGCCGCGCGCCCCGAACCAGACCTTCGTGGCGTTCGATGAACCGCCCTCCGAGGACCTCTACCTCGCGCGGCTGGCGGAGCAGCTCGAGCGGCTCCAGCCGGTCGGAGCCCTCGTGGTGTCGCTGGGCTACGATCCCGTCTTCGGCGATCCACACGGCGGCTGGGCCATGACCCCCGGCTTCTTCCGGCGGATGGCCCGGCTCTTCAAGGATACGACCGCCCAAC
>CADEGB010000460.1 GCA_902826755.1 uncultured Gemmatimonadota bacterium | reverse complement strand
ACCATCGAGAGGCGGCCCACGCGGCAGTCGGTCTGATGGCCGTGGCGGAGCCCATGACCCTGGTTCCGATCGGGGCCGCGGTTGGGCACCCCGGCACCTCGGCGCTCGAGGGCTGGAGCGCCGCGAAACCCCTGGCTTCGCCGGCGGCGAGCGACCGGCGGTGGACCTCGGACATCATCTACAGCTCCGGCACGACCGGCGTTCCGAAGGGGATCGTCCAGAGCTACCAGGTCCGCGCGGCCGCCTGCGCCAGTCTGGCGCGGCTGGGCGTCAACGCCGACTCACACGTACTCCAGACGGTGGGGCTGTATTCCAATTTCGGGATCGGCGCGCTGTATCTGACGCTCTGGTGTGGCGGCACCCTGCTGATCATGCGGAGATTCTCCGGGCCCGGCACGGTCTCCATCCTGGCCGAGTGGCCGGTCGACATGGCCTGGGTCGCGCCGGCCACGCTGATCCGCACCATCGAGTCGCCCGGCTTCGACGCGGCCGTTGCCGGACGTTCCTGCACCAAGCTTTGCGCCGGCGCGCCACTCGGCGTCGACCACAAGCGCCGGGTTCTCGCCACCTGGCCGGGCCAACTGCTCGATTTGTACGGCCAGACGGAAACCGGCACCCTGAGCATCCTCGAGGCTCGCTCGGCCCCGGACAGCAAGTTGGGATCGGTTGGCCCGTTGATCCCGAACGTCCTGGTCAAGATCCTCGACGACGAGGGCCGGGCCCTTCCGCCCGACACCGAGGGCGAAATCGCGGGCCATACGGCCACGATGATGACGGGGTATCACGGGCGCGCCGACGCCGACCTCGCGGCCGCCTGGCAGGACGATGTTGGCCGCCCGTACATCCGCACCGGCGACATCGGCAAGCTGGACGCCGATGGCTTCCTCTGGATCTGCGACCGCAAGAAGGACATGATCATCTCCGGCGGCTACAACATCTTTCCCGCCGACATCGAACGGACGCTCCAGGGTCACCCGGCGGTTCTCGAGGTGGCCGTGGTCGGCTTCCCGTCGACGCGGTGGGGCGAGAGCCCGGTGGCCTTCGTCTCGCTCCGCGCCGGGGCCACGGCCGACGAGGAGGCCCTCCGCGAATGGGCCAACGGCCGGGTTGCCAAGATCCAGCGGGTGGCGAGAGTGCGGATCCTGGCGGGGCTGCCGGCCGGCACGATGGGTAAGATCCTCAAACGAGAACTCCGGACCCGGTTTGCCGAGGCCATCGGCACGCTGCCATGACCAAGGACCCCCATGCGCCTGTTTGAAATCCTGATCCTGACGACCCTCGGGGTAACCCTCTTGGGCCGCCTCTGGCGCCCCAACCACCGAACCCCGTGGCTTCGTTTCCTGCCCGGGATGCTGGTGGCGCTCACCGTCATCCACCTCGGCCTGGAACGCTATCGGTGGTCGATGGTGCCAGCCTATCTCCTCGTTGCCATCCTGGCGCTGCTGGCCCTCCGCCGCCCGACGACTCTCGCCGCTCCCACCTGGGGGCGCCGAATCGGTCGAGCGCTCGCGGTCATCATGGGCCTGATCACCGTCGGACTCAGTTGGGTCTTGGCGGCCGGCTTCCCGATCTTCGAGTATCCGGAGCCGACCGGCCCCCACGGCGTCGGCACCACTCGGTTGTTCTTTGTCGACCGGGCGCGCGTCGACTCGTTCGCTCCGACACCCGGTACGCCGCGCGAATTGCTCGCCGCCGTGTGGTACCCGGCCACCGTGGCCCCCGACGCCCGACGCGATCCGTTCTGGCCCATCGGTTCCCAGCCATCCGAGGCCATCGGGCTCCCGGCCTTCATCTTTTCGCATGTGCCGCTGGTCTCCGCGCATTCCGTGGCCGAGGCTCCAATCGCGGCCTCCGACGCCCGGTTTCCGGTCATCGTCTTCTCCCACGGGTTCAACTCGACGCCGTGGCAGAACGTGCCGCAGATGGAGGAGTTGGCCAGCCACGGGTTCATCGTCATCAGCATCGGTCACACCTACGACGCGACCGTGGTGACCTTTCCGGATGGCCGTCAGGTCCGCGACAATAGCAGGACGCGCCCACCGACCATGAGTCGAGCGGACTACCAGACCTACGCTGGCATGCTCAAGCAGCTCGAGGCGGAAACCGATCCGGCCGCGATCCAGACCCGCTGGCGGGAGATCCAAGCGTTCGGCTCCCGGACCGGGCACTTCGTCAGTCGCAGCGTTTCGGTGTGGGCGGCCGACGTTCGGTTCGTGCTGGACCAACTGGCACTGATCAACAGCCGAGCGGATCAGGGTGTCGTCGGCCGAATGGACCTCGACCGGGTCGGCCTGTTCGGGATGTCGTTCGGCGGGTCGACGGCTGGCCTGGTCTGCCGGGTCGACACCCGATGCAAGGCCGGCATGAACTTCGACGGCTGGCAGTTCGGCGACCCGGACCGGGCGCTCGCGGTTCCGTTCCTGTACATGACCAAGGCCACCAGCAACCACTTCGCGGTGTTCCATGGATCGACGGGCGATCTCTACGAAGTGCGCGTCCGCCGCTCCGAGCACGGGAATTTCGCCGACATCTCGCTGGTGGCCCCGCTGTTCACCTGAATCGCGAGGCCAAGCTTGCCGATGTTGGGCACCATCGAGGCCCCAGCGATCGAACAAATCATGACCACGTACAGCCGGGCCTTCTTTCAGCACTACCTCCAAGGCAAACCACAGGCGGTCCTCGCTAACCCGTCGCCGGCGGAGATGCCGGATGCGGTGGTCACCTTCCGGCCCGCCCCGGGACCCGCGCCATCGCCCTGAGGCTGAGGCCCTGCCCCATCGGCCGATGAACCCGACTCCTCCACCCACCCGTTCCTCCATCCGGACGGCCACCACCGACGACGCGCGCCCGGTGGCGGCGCTCCAGATCGCCAGCTGGCGCGCCGCCTACCGGCTGGACCTGCCCGAGACGTATCTGCAGAGCCTCGACCTCGAGGCCCGGAGCGGCCGGTGGCGGGACCTCATCGCCCGGCCGGAGATTGAGGTGTTGCTGGCGGAGGACCCGGACGGCCTGGTTGGCTTTGCCGCCTTCGGGCCAGCGCGGGATTCGGACCTCGACCCCGCCGGAACCGCCCAGCTGTACAACCTCCATGTCGACCCGACCCGATGGCGTCGAGGCACCGGATCGGACCTGTGGAACGCGATGATCGAGCGGTTGGGAGGACGATGGGCGGAGTTGGCGCTCTGGGTGCTGCCGACCAACCGCCGGGCGCGGGCATTCTACGAGCGCCGGGGCCTCAATCCTGACGGAGGGCGCCAGCGGGAACCGCTGGCACCGGGGGTAGCCTTCGACGAGATCCGCTATCGCGGCGCGTTGCCGCCGCGACCGGCGTCAGCTACGGAATGATTTCCGCTTCGCCGGTGTCGGCCGGAGGCGCGGGCTTTTCTTCGACCTTGACGCCGTCCTCGCCGAGCCCGTCGAGTTCCCGGTGATCTCCATTCTGCCGCCAGCCGATCCAGGGCCGCTGTTCCGC
>CADEGB010000459.1 GCA_902826755.1 uncultured Gemmatimonadota bacterium | reverse complement strand
CGACCACCTTGGGGTCGCGATCGGAAACCCAGACCGGCAGGGGCGTGCCCCAATACCGGTCTCGCGACAGGGCCCAGTCGACGTTGTTGGCGAGCCACTCGCCGAACCGGCCGGACCCTACTTCGGGCGGATGCCAGTTGATGGTCTGGTTGAGCGCGACGAGCCGGTCCTTGATGGCCGAGGTTTTCACGAACCAGGAATCGCGGGCGTAGTAGATCAGCTTGCTCTTGCAACGCCAGCAATGCGGATAGCTGTGGGCGTACTGCTCGGTCTTGAGGTGCCGCCCGTCGGCCTTGAGCTTCCGGATCAGGAGCTCGTTGGTGTCGTCGGCGGTGACCAGGCGGCCCTCGAGTTCGGGCCAGGTGGTTCCCTGGAAGGTCCCGTCGGCGGCCACTGGCCGCAGCAGCGCGAGGCCGTGTTGTTCGCCCATTCGATAGTCGTCCGCGCCGAACGCGGGGGCCATGTGGACGAGGCCCGATCCGTCGTCGGCGGTGACGAAGTCGCCGGCGACGACGATCGAATGACGTTTGCCGTCCGGCACCGCCACGACGTCGAAGGGCCGGCGATAGTGGAGTCCCACCAGGTCGACACCCCGGATGAGCGCGCCAGCGTCGAAGGCGTCCCCGCCCCCGAGGATGTCCAGGACCGCCGCCTCCCGGGAGGCGGCGGCCACGAAGACCCGGCCCGGGTGCTTCGGGTGACGATACTCCCGGTACTCGAGATCCGGATGAACCGCCACCGCCACGTTCGAAGGCAGGGTCCACGGCGTCGTGGTCCAGACGATCAGCTCCCGGCCCGATCCATCCTCGAGCGGAAAGGTGACGTAGATCGACTTGTCCCGAACATCCTCGTATCCGAGCGAGAGCTCGTGGCTGGAGAGGACCGTGCCGCACCGGGGACAATACGGCAGGACGCGATGACCGCGGACCAACAGGTCCTTGTCGAACAGCCGGCGGAGCAGCCACCAGACCGACTCGATGTACTCGCGGGTGCAGGTGACGTAGGGCCGGTCGTAGTCGAGCCAGTAGCCGATTCGGTCGGACAGCGCGACCCAGTCGGCCTGGTAGGTGAACACGCTCTCGCGACAAAGGCGGTTGAACGCCTCGACCCCGTACGCCTCGATGTCCTTCTTGCCGGACAGCTTGAGCTTCTTCTCGACTTCGATCTCGACCGGGAGTCCATGAGTGTCCCAGCCGGCGATTCGGGTGACCGAGCGCCCCTGCATCGATCGGAACCGGCAGAACAGGTCCTTGATCGAACGCGAAAAGACGTGGTGAATCCCCGGGCGACCGTTGGCGGTGGGCGGTCCCTCGAAGAAGACGAACGGAGGCTTCCCGGCCCGATGGGACTGCACCGCCTGGAAGAGGCCTTCGGCCTTCCAGGTCTGGAGCAGCTCACGTTCGAGCTGGTCGGGGCCACCCTCGGGCCACGCGGGGAACGTGGTCATCAGTCGGAGTTCAGGCCGGCCGACGGAACGCGACTTCGGCGTCGACCGAAGCGGACGGCCGCGGGTCGGTGGCGGCCACGGCCTCGAGTTCCGCCAGCTCCCGCTCGAGCAGACGCCGATAGGTGGTGACGTACGCGAGGAACTGGCGACGGACCGTCTCGTTGGCGTAGCTGACCCGCTGTTCGTCGGACCGGGCGTGCTCGATGATCCGCTCCGCCTCGAGCCGGGCCTCGCCGAGCAGCTGGTCGGCCTGGCCGCGGGCGCGCTGGAGGATCAACTCGGCTTCCTTGTCCGCCTGGGCCTGCACGTCGGCGCGGAGCTGCTGGGCGGCGATCAGGGCGTCGTTCATGGCCCGCTCGCGATCCCGGAACACCTTGAGCTGTTCGATCATGCTCTGGAGTCGGTCGTTCATCTGGCCCCGATCGCGCCAGAGACGGTCGAGCTCCTGGGCCATCCGCTCCTTGAAGTCGTCGACCTGCACCTGATCGTAGCCGCGCAGGCTCCGTTGGAACTCCTGGTGTCGCACATCGTGCGCGCTGAGGTTGAAGCTTTCGTCCGTCATCGCTCACGCTCCCCGAACAAGATGGTTCCCAGTCGGACCATGGTGGCACCCTCGGTCACGGCGGCTTCGAAGTCGCCGGACATCCCCATCGACAGATCTTCGACCCGGACGCCGCGTTGCTCGAGTGTTTCCTTGAGCTGGCGCAACCGGGCGAACGTCTCGCGCTGGACCGCTTGGTCGTCGGTCAGGGCGGCCATCGTCATCAGGCCGCCGAACTCGAGCGTCGGCCGGGCCAGGATCAGGTCGACGAGGGCGCTGGCGGCCGCGGGATCGACCCCGCCCTTCTGCGCCTCGCCGCTGCAGTTGACCTCGACCAGAACCCGCTGGCGTCCGCCGGCCGTTACCCGGCGCGCCAGTTCCTCGGCGAGTTCGGCTCGGTCGACGGAGTGGATCGCCACGAAACGCCCGACGGCCTGGCGGGCCTTGTTCCGCTGGAGCGATCCGATCAGGTGCCAGCGGGCCGCCAGATCCGCGACGGCGTCCTGTTTGGCCAGCGCTTCCTGGACCCGATTCTCCCCCACATCGAGCAGCCCCGCCGCGACGGCGGATCGAACCGCCTCGGGTCCGTGACCCTTGGTGACCGCGATGACCGTGACCGGATGACGCCATCCGCCGCGCTCTTGAGCAGCCGCGATGCGTTGTCGGACTTGGGCCAGCCGCTCGATAACCCGCCCGTCAGTCATAACCCACAAAGATAAAAGGACTTACCGTGGTGGGGGAAGCTGGGTGTCCCCCGGATTGGCCGCCCGGCGGCGGGCCTCGACCAGCGCATCCTCGATCCCGGGGTTGGTCGAAAGCTTGGCCGCGAACTCGAGATACCGCACCAGGGACGGAAAATCGGCCCGTTCCTCGGCCCGGAAGGCGAGTTGGGTGAACGGCACGCCTAGGGTGTCGGCAATGCCCGCGGCCGTGCTTTCGAGGCCTCTGGCGCCCCGGGTGGCCAGGCCACCGTAGCGGTAGTTCTCGGTCAACAGCCGCTCGGTGGCGCTCAAGTCGAGGGCCGCCCCGAAGACTCGGCGGAAATCCAGATTCGAATCGGCGGTGTCCGGCACGACCGAATCGAGCTGGATCCCGATCCCCCGTTGGACCATGAGCGGGTCGAGCCCGTAGTACTTCCCGCCGGACGTGAGTCCCCACACGACGGCCCGTCGACCGAAGTTCTGATTCAGGATCCGGATCGACACGATGTCCTCGGTGTAGATCACCGAATTCGAATCGAGGACGGTGCGGTACTTCCCAAAGGCCAGGGGCACGGCCCGAGGAAGAATCTGGGGCACGGCCGCTTTGATGTCCTCGTCGGACATCGTATGGAGCGGCCAATCGGGCCTGACCGCGGGGAACGAGCGCCAGTACGGGGCGGCCGTGGCGGGATCGAACTCGCGCTCGGGATTGTCCCGAAGCTGCCTGACGTACCAGTCGGTTCGGGACAGGGCCAGGCAGACCACCCGAACATCGCGGCGAATCCCGGAGACCTCCTGGGCCCACCACCGCGGGCAGGTATCGG
>CADEGB010000458.1 GCA_902826755.1 uncultured Gemmatimonadota bacterium | reverse complement strand
CAGCGCTGCACGTCATTGTTGCGTAGACGTCATTCCGGTCGTTGGCCGAGGTGGTGAACTCGCCGTCGGACTCGTACTTGCCGCGGACGTCCTGGACCACGACGGCATAGCCGTGCCCCGCCAGCCACCGGGCCACGCCCTTCTCGAGCCGAAACGTTTTCTTGTTGTAGGGCGTCCGGATCAGGACGGTCGGCAGCTTGCCAACGAGATCCGCCGGGAAATACAGGTCGGCCGACAGCTTGACACCGTCGCGCATGGCGGCGAAGTGACTGAACTCGACCCGAACCGGGTGAGTCGGCTTCGGGACGCCCTCCGGAAGCGGGGTTCCCTGGCCTGCCAGCGGCGCGGCGAGCAGGAGCAAAGCAATGGTCAGCCGCATCGGGCGGATCCTCGAGCAAACGGGGTGACAGTCGGGTGAGTCCCTCAACGTAGACCGTCCGCCCGCGGAGTGTCCAGTCGACCGAGGATTGAGGTCCCGAGCGCAGGTTCCTATACTCAACCGGCCGGGATTGCCGCCGGCCCCGCCCTTCACCGAGAACATCCATGTCGCTGACTCGTCGCGAACTGCTCGCCGCCACCGGAGTGGCCGCCCTGCCCGTCCCTTCGTCGCTTTGGCGGCGGGCCCTCGCCCCCAGCGCACCGCTCCGCATTCTCTTCATCGGCGGAACCGGGTTCATCGGGCCCCACATGGTTCGGCAGGCGCTGGCGCGGGGTCACAAGGTCACTCTCTTCAACCGCGGCCGAACCAATCCCGGCCTGTTCCCGGAAGCCGAGAAGCTGGTCGGCGACCGGGACGGCGGGCTCGGCGTCCTCAAGGGCCGCTCGTGGGATGCGGTCATCGACACCTCGGGCTACATCCCGCGGACGGTCCGAGACTCCGCCCAGCTCCTCGCCAAGAGCGTGCAACGCTACGTCTTCATCTCCACTGGCGACGTGTACGCCAGCTTCTCGAAGGTCGGGATCGACGAAGACGAACCGCTCGACGTCCTGACCGACCCCAACACTGAGGACGCCTCGAAGCACTACGGCGCCTTCAAGGCCATCTGCGAACGAACCGTCCGCGAATTCTACCCCGATCGCCACACCATTCTCCGGCCGGGCTGGATCATCGGCGCCAACGACTACAACGACATCTCCTCCTACTGGCCGATGCGGATCGACCGGGGCGGCGAGGTCCTCGCCCCGGGCAATCCGGCCGATCCGACCCAGATCATTGACGCGCATGATCTGGCCCGCTTCGTCCTCAAGTCGATCGAGGAGGGAATCACCGGGACGTTCAACGCGGTCGGACCTGAGGGCCGCCTGACCTGGGCCGAGTTCCTGTACGGGATCCGGGCGGTCACCAGCGCGGATGTGCGCTTCACTTGGATCGATGCTGACTGGCTCGCGGCCCGCAAGGTCATGCCGTGGACCGACCTCCCGATCTGGTGGCCACCGCGTGACGACTACCAGCAGGCGCCGATGTTCGAGCCGGGGGGCAAGGGCTTTGCACAAGTGGACGGCCGCCGAGCCGTCAAGGCGGGCATGGTCTTCCGACCGCTGGCCGACACGGCCCGCGACATCATCACCGAGTACAAGGCCCGACCGAAGACCCCGGAAGGCCGGCGACAGATCTTCGGCCTGGCACCCGAGCGGGAAAAGGAAATCCTGAGGGCGTGGCACCAACACATCGGCGGGTAGACCCCTTCACCCCGGATTCGAGGCACCGCTCCATGCGCATCACCGGATGGTGGCTGCTGTTCGTGGTTTCCGAGCTGGCCGCCCAGGATCCCAACGGTCCGATCCCGCCACCGTCGCCGAAGTATCAAGTCGCCATCGAGAAGGACGTGATGGTGCCGATGCGGGACGGAGTCCGCCTGGCCACCGACATCTACCGTCCCGTCGGCGCCGGCGACCGGCTCCCCGTCATCCTGATGCGCACCCCGTACAACAAGAACACCTACGGGGGCGCCACCACCCCGGCCGGCATCTTCGCCGGGCAGGGGTACATCGTGTTGGCCCAGGACGTCCGCGGGCAGTTCGGCTCGGAGGGGATCTACCGGGTCCAGGCGGCCGACGCCCGGGACGGCTACGACACCATCGACTGGATCGTCAAGCAGCCCTGGGCGACGCCGAACGTTGGCACCTACGGGTGCTCCTACCTCGGCGAAACCCAGTTTCTCCTGGCCAAGATGCGGCACCCCGCCCACAAGGCCATGATTCCGCAGTCCGCCAGCGGCGCCACCGGCCCGGCCGGCGGCTTCTACACCAACTTCGGCACCTACGACGGCGGCGCCCTGACCCTGAGTTCGATCTTCGGGTGGTTCAGCTTCGCGGGCCATCGGACCAAGGCACCGGCGACGACGGTGACGGGCGTGACCAACACGCTCAAGATCGACTTTGCCGCCATGCTCCGGACGCTCCCGACCGCCACCCTGATCAAACGGGCCGGCGCACCAGACAGCGACTTCGAGGACTTCGTGACCCACCCGCCGGCCGACCCGTACTGGGACGCCGTCGGCTATCTCCGCGACGACGACCGATTCGACGCCCCGGCCCTGCACGTCAACTCCTGGCTCGACGTGACGCCGGAGCAGACCCTCTATGTGGTGAACCTGATGCGCCGCAACGGCGTGTCGGCCCGGGCTCGCGACAACCAGTTCGTGATCATGTCGCCGACCACGCACTGCGGCACCGAGCGGGCCGGCAATCCCGTCAAGGTCGGCGATCGGACCTTCGGCGACGCCCGTCAGCCGTTCTACCAACTCTACGTCGACTGGTTCGATCACTGGCTCAAGGGCGTCGACAACGGCGTGACCCGGCGCCCGAAGGTCCAATACTACGTCATGGGCGAGAACGCCTGGCGAACGGCTCCCTCGTGGCCGGTGCCCGAGGCGCGAGCCGTCAAGTACTACCTGACCAGCACCCGGAGCGCCGCCACCAGATCCGGCGACGGAGCGCTCGTCCCGACGATCCCGGCCCGAGGAAACGATCGGTTCGTCTATGACCCGGCGGATCCGGTGCCCTCCCGGGGGGGCACCATCTGCTGCACCGGCAATGCCGCGGATCAACCGGGCATCTTCGATCAATCCGACCTCGAGGCACGGCCCGACGTCCTGATCTACTCGACCCCGGTCCTGACCGAAGCCATCACCATCGCCGGGTCGGTATCGGCAACGGTGTATCTCTCCTCCGACGCCAAGGACACCGATCTCGTCGCAAAGCTCATCGACGTCGACGAGCAGGGACGTTCTTGGAACGTCGTCAACGGGATCAAGCGGGTCCGCTACCGGAACGGCATGGCCAAACCGGCGCTCATGCAACCCGGCCACCGCTACCCCATCGAGGTAAGCCTCAAAGCGACCGCCTACCGCTTCGCGCCCGGCCACCGGATCCGGCTCTGGATCACCAGCAGCGACTTTCCGATGTACGACCGGAATCTCAATACCGGCGGTGACAACGTCACCGAGACGAGTTGGGTCAAGGCCGCCAACACGATCCACACCGGGGCCGACCAGGCCTCGCACCTGACGC
>CADEGB010000457.1 GCA_902826755.1 uncultured Gemmatimonadota bacterium | reverse complement strand
GACGGCGGTGCCGATCGCCTACGAGTTCAAGAACCTGAGCGACGGGAGCGTGGCCCGGGTCAGCGAAGTCACTGACTTCACCGTCAAGGCCTGCACCGAAGTGACCCGGATGGCCGGCGAGCTCCATTTCCTTCCCGAGCAGCGGATCGCCGCGCCGGTGCCCTCGCCGTACCAGACCGTCCTGGCGGACGTCAGTGGTGACGGTCGCGACGACCTGATCTGGAATCACCTGGCCCCGACCGGCAATACGATTGCCGTGGCACTCGCGGACGCCACCGGCCGATTCGGAACTCCGAAGGTGACCGTCCACCCCGGCCCGCCGGCCCCCGAGGGCTGGGCCAACTATCGCTTCCTGGTGGGTGACATCACCGGCGACGGTCGCGCCGATCTCCTCTGGAGCCGGATCAACGTCACCAACACCCTCTACACCGCGGTCACCGAGGCCAACGGCAGCTTCCGGTTCCTCCCGGTGCAGCAGTTCGGCGCCGCCAACTGGGGCACCGGCTACCAGGCGCACCTCGGTCGATTCGACGCCCTCCCGGGCGCCGATCTCGTGTTCAACTCGCTCGCCGCGGGCGTGGCGAACCGCAGCTACATCCTCCCCTCCGAGCTCGACGGCACCTTCGACGCCCCCGGCGCACCGCTCGACTACCCGGGCGGCCTGACCGGTTGGAGTCCCTACGCGCTGCAACTGGCCGATCTGAACCGGGACGGACTGGACGACTTCGTGTGGAGCAGCGTTCCCGGAGCGGCCAGCCCGAATCGGACCTACGTCGGCCTTCGGACCGC
This sequence comes from uncultured Gemmatimonadota bacterium, assembly GCA_902826755.1. Classification (GTDB taxonomy): domain Bacteria; phylum Gemmatimonadota; class Gemmatimonadetes; order Gemmatimonadales; family GWC2-71-9; genus SHZU01. The sequence continues at coordinate 2,757 of CADEGB010000457.1, read as the reverse complement.
CACCGGAATCAACTTCCTGGCCGCCCGCGACCATTCGGCCGGGTGCTGCTGGACGCCTTACCGCGTGCTCCTGGCGGACTTCGATGGCGACCAGATTCCGGACCTGTACTGGAACAAGACCAGCGACGTCAACTTCATCCATCGGTTCCGAGGCCTCGGCAACGGCACCTGGAGTCAGCTGGCCGGCATCGATCTGGGCACCGCGACGCTCGGCTTCGACCCGTCCCTCGGCGACCTCAACGACGACGGCGTCTCGGACATCGTGTGGACCCGGCGCGCGGCTGACCGGCTCGACATCCGGGTGGGCCTGAGCAACGCCGGAACGATCAGCCTCGCGACCGCCGGGCAGTCGTTGACCGACCCGGTCAACTGGCTGGCCGCACGGGTCCATGTCGGACTCGTGAGTCAGGATGCCCGGGCGGATGTGGTGGTGGTGATTCCGGAGTCGACGACCCGGGTGTTCGTGGGCGCGGCGTTGCCGTGAGGTCAGGAACCGGGGCCGACGAGGCTAGCCGCCTCGGCGGCCCGACCGGTTCGTTCGAGGAGCTCGACCAGCGCGCGGGTGATCAGTGCCACCCGCGTGCGGCCGGGCTCTCGGTCGACGAGGAGTTTGCGGCTGGCGGCCAGGAGCGGCTCGGCTTCGCCGTCCCGACCCTGACGCGCGATGGCCACGCCAAGCAGGCCGCGAAGGTGGGCCTTGTCGGGATGGTCATCGGGCATCTGTTCCCACAATCCGACGGCTTCCCGCAGGGCCGCTTCCGCTTCGACCGGCCGCGCCTGTTCGAGGCGGACGAGCCCGAGACCCCGAAGCGCGGAGCCCATCGACATCGGATCGCCCGCGCTCCGCCGGTAGATGGCGAGCGCCTCATGGTAGTACCGCTCCGCCCTCGTCAGATCGGGCTTTCGGAAGAGGAGGTCTCCCAAGGTCCGGAGGTCGTACGCGACATACGGGTGATCGGGATTCATGAGGGGATCCAGCCGGCGAGCGTGGAGGGTCCTGGCCTCGGCCTCGTCGAACCGACCCATGGCGCCGAGCGTCCGCCCCAGGTTGACGAGCGCGGTCGACAACCGAGGGCTGTCGGGCCCGAACAGATTGCGATCGAGGGTCACGACCGCCCGGTAGAGCGACTCCGCCGCGGCAAGCTGACCGCGCTGCTCGAGCAGCACCGCCAGGTTGTTCATGACGAAGCCGGTGAGCGGATTGTCGGGGCCGATCTTCTCTCGTCGGGTGGCGTAGGCACGGCGGAGGAGCGATTCCGCCTCTTCCGCCCGACCGAGCTGCATGACGATCACGCCCAGAGCGTTCTGGCTCTCCGCGGTCTCGATGTGGTCCGATCCGAACAGCCGGGTTCGCATGGCCAGGCCAAGGCGGGAAACGCTGTCGGCCGGGCCGAGTTGACCGGCGTTGAAGAGAATCCAGCCGAGGTTGTAAAGGCCGAGGGCCCGGGTCTGATCGTCGTCCGGTTCGATCGCGTCGAGGATCTCGACAGCGCGGTGCTGGACGGCCAGCGCGGAGTCGTAGATGCCCTTGTCGTGATACCACTCGCTCAGGGCCATCAACGACTGAGCCACCTCCTTCGACCGGGGGCCCCCGACCTCCTCGCGGAGCGTCAGCGCCCGGTCGAAGAACCGCCGGGCCGAGTCCTGCAACCCGAGCTTGATGTACGCCTGGCCGATGGTGTGCATCATCGTAGCCTGGATCTCGGGCTGGTCGCCCAGGCTGTCGGCCACCCGCTGCGCGCCCCGATGGAGCAGGTCGACCGCGGAAATCATCTCGCCGCGGGTCTGCTCCGGATTGGCCAGTTCGAAGACGCTGGTGAGAAACGCGGTCACGTGCTCGGCCTTGGCCTGCTCGGCCACGGCGCGGTTTCGTTCCTGCGTTACCCGGACGGTGTAGAACGCCACCGCGGCCACCAGCGCCACCAGCGCCGCGGCCGAGGCCGCCACCCCGATCCGATGGCGCCGGGCAAACTTGGCCGCCCGATAGCCGAGGGTGTCGGGGCGAGCCGTCACCGGGAGTCCCTCGAGGTAGCGACCGAGGTCGGCGCCGAGGTCGCCGGCGGAACGGTAGCGCCGCTCCGGCTCCTTGCGGAGCGCCATGAGCAGGATGGCGTCGAGATCGCCGGCAAACGTCCGGCGGAGCTGTTCGGTCGAGGTGGCTCGACGGGCGGCCAGCTCGGCCGCGCCACCGGTCGTGACCGCGGCACTGGGCCGGGTGACGGGCGTCTCGGTGATCATCCGCACCAGATCGGCGGGCGAGCGCGCGTCATCCACGGGGTACGGGGCCCGACCCGTCAGGATCTCGTAGGCCACCACGCCGAGCGAATAGACGTCGCTGGCCGTGGTGATACTCTCGCCGGCGATCTGCTCGGGGCTCGCGTACGCCGGGGTCAGGAGGCGAAAGGCGGTGCGCGTGGCGTCGGGGTGGTCGGTGTCGTCGAGAAGCTTGGCGATCCCGAAATCGAGCAGCTTCGGGGTTCCGTCCGCCGTGACCAGGATGTTCCCCGGCTTGATGTCGCGGTGGATGACCAGGTTGCGGTTGGCGTGTTCGACCGCGTCGGCCAGCTGGCGAATCAGCTGGATCCGCCCCGGGATGTCGAGCCGGCGCTCGTCGCAGTAGCGATCGATCCGGAGGCCCTCGACGTACTCCATGACGACGTAGGGCGTGCCGCGCTCGGTGGTCCCACCGTCGAGGAGCCGCGCGATGTTCGGGTGATGGAGATTGGCGAGGATCTGGCGTTCGGCCCGGAGGCGGCG
>CADEGB010000456.1 GCA_902826755.1 uncultured Gemmatimonadota bacterium | reverse complement strand
GGGACCGTCTCGATCCCCGGGCGCTTCGGTGGCTCGAACGGTTCGGGCCGATCGCCACCGCGGCCTCGTTCCTTCCCCTCATCGGCGACGCCCTGGCCCTGGGCGCGGGCTGGCTTCGGCTGAACTGGCTGCTCGTGCTCGTGGCAATGATCGTCGGACGGTTGGGGCGCTACCTGCTGGTGGCCGCGTTGTGATGAGTCAGTGCGTCATGCCGTACACGAGGTAGTTGATGGCGAACTTGTAGGCTTCGTTGGTGAGGTTCACCGGCCACCAGCCCTGACCGGACCATTCCATATAGTCCCCGATATCGTTGTTGTAGTTGATCACGACCATCAGCCGGCCGGACGGATCGTTGTTCTCGTGGATTCCGAGGAACTCGGCTGGGAGTCCGGGATCGTGCGGGTAGCTCATGGACAGGCTGGCAATCCGGAAGAACGAGTCGAACACCGGATGGTTGAGTGGCAACGGTTCGATCCGCGCCAACGGGAGCACTCTCCGGATCTGGGCCTCGAAGTTGCGCCACTCGCCCCGCATGAAGTCATCCACGATCAGGAACCCGCCCTTGGTCAAGTAGGTGCGGAGGCCGAGGACCTCGGCGTCGCTCGGGATCCAGTAACCTGGCTCGGAGAGGTAGGCGATCGGGAACTTGAGCAACTCCGGATCGTCGAACGTGAATACGTTGCTCCCGGCGGTGTGAGGTGCCAGGCTGGTGATCTCCCGGACCATCGCCATCAGGTTGCGTTCCATCGTCGGGTAGTCAAACTCCCACCCGCTTCGGCCGTGGACGGTGTACCGGATCCGGGCAAAGGTGAATCGCCCATCGTAGGGGAGGTTCGGTTCGACCCGGACCCGGAATCGCTGACCCTGCGCGGCCGGTGCGACGAGCGGCAGGAGCAACAGCGCCGCGGAAATCAGCCCAAGCCTCATCGACCCCTCCTCCCCACAAGATGAAGATTGCTTTCGACGACGGCAACCCATGGCATCGCCTTGCCGGTCCCGGTCGGCGCCGAGTATCCTAGGCCGTCTTCCGACCCCAGGTAGCCATGCGACCTTCGATGCGCGTCCTCCACCCATCCCTACGGGATCGGGTCATCGATGAGTCGATGGACGTGTTGGCCCGGCTTGGCGTGCAGGTCGAGGATCCGGGGGCACGGCAGCGGCTCGAGGCCATCGGTCTCCGGGCCGATCCAACGACCCACCGGATTCAGATTCCTCGGACCCTGGTGGAGCAGGCGCTGGTGACCGCCCCGAGTTCAGTCACCCTCCACGACCGGGAAGGCCGGCCGGCGGCCGTCGTCGGCGGTGACGAGGTTCACTTCGTCCCGGCCTCGTCGGCGCTCCGAGTCCTCGACCGCCACACGCAGCAGGTCCGAGACCCGAACTCGGCCGATTTCGTCGAGTACGTCAAGCTGGGCCACGGGCTGCCGAATCTCTCCTATCTCTCCACCGCCTTCATTCCGAAAGACGTTCCCCAGGACATCGCCGACGCCTGGCGCCTCTATCTGGTGGCGGCCCATTCGACCCGCCCGATCGTGTCCGGCGCCTTCACGGCGTGGGGCGTTCCCCGGATGGGCCAGATCATGGCGATGTTCCGGTCGGGGCGGGACGACCTTGCCGCTCGCCCGATGGCCCTCTTCACCGTCTGTCCCAACACCCCGCTCCGTTGGGGGGAAGATCCGATCGCCAATCTGATGGACTGCGCCGAGTGGGGGATCCCGGTCGAGATCGTCCCGGTGCTGCTCCTCGGGATGATCTCACCGGCCACCACGGTCGGTGCCTTGGTCCTCCATACGGCTGAGGTGTTGTCCGGCCTGACCATCGCGCAACTGGTCCGACCCGGAACCCCCATCGTCTTCGGTGGCGCCCCGGCATCGTTTCACATGCAGCTGATGAGCAACCCGATGACGGCGGTGGAGGCGCTCCAGCTCTACTGCGCCTACGCCGAGGTGGCCAAGCACCTCGGCCTCCCGTCGCAGGCGTACATGGCGTTGTCGGATTCGAAGTTCAACGATCCCCAGGCCGGGATGGAAACCGGCGTCGGGGCGTTTCTCGCGGCGCTGGCGGGGATTAACTCCGTTTCCGGTCCCGGGATGCTCGACTACGTCAACTGCTTCAGTCTGGAAAAGCTGGTGTTCGATGACGAGGTCGTGGCGCACGCCCGGAGGTTCATCCGGCCGGTGGAGGTCCGGGAGGATCTCCCGGCCGGGCCGTTGCTGGAAGAGCTGATCCGCGACAAGCACCTCCTGATGTCCGACCATACCTTGGCCCACTGGCCCGAGGAACTGTACCTACCCGGACCGATGGTCGACCGAACCAACTGGGACCAGTGGGAAGGACAAGGTTCCCGGACCTGGCGCGATCGGGCCCTGGACCAGATCGACGAGATCCTGGGACGATACGAGGAGGCGCCGTTGCCTGATGCCCTCCATGCCGAGATCCGCGGCCTGATCAGCCGGACCGGACTCGAACCGGGAGCCGCGCTCCCAATGCTCGGGGGTGTCCGATGATCGACTACGCCGAGATGAACCAGCTGCTCTTCGAGGGGCAGCACGAAGCGCTCAAGCGGATGACGGAGGAGGCGCTGGCGGCTGGCCGTCCGCCAACCGAAGTCCTCGAAGAAGGGCTCATTGCCGGCATGGCGGTGGTCGGCGAGGACTTCAAGCACAACCGCATCTACGTGCCCGAAGTGCTCCTCGCTGCCCGGGCCATGAAGGCCGGTATGGCCGTGCTGCAGCCGCTGCTGACCAGCCGGCCAGGGGGCGCGGGGAGCGCCGGCGTGATCGTCATGGGCACCGTCAAGGGCGACCTCCACGACATCGGGAAGAACCTGGTCGGGATGATGGCGGAGGGGTCCGGCTTTACCGTCGTGGACCTCGGCACCGACACCTCCGCCGAGCAATACATCGAGGCGGTGCGCCGCCACGATGCCCGCATTCTCGGGATGAGCGCGCTCCTCACCACTACGATGATCTATATGCGGACGGTGGTGCAGGCCATGAAGGCCGCCGGGCTCGAGCACGTCAAGATCTGCGTCGGCGGGGCGCCGGTGTCCGCGGACTACGCCAGGCAGATCGGCGCCGATGGATACGCGGCCGATGCCGCCAGCGCCGTGGAGTTGTTTCGACGCCTGATCGCGGAGCGGCCCGCCGCCGCGGAGGCCGGGCCGGCGTGACCGCCGGGGGCGACTTCGCGGTCATCATCGACGGACGGGCGACGCGAGCGGTCGAAGGGACGAGCCTGTTCGAGTGCGCCGAAGCCGTCGATGTCCGGGTCCCGACCTCCTGCGTCAAACAGGGGAAATGCCGCGAGTGCCTGGTCGAGGTGGATGAAGGCGCCGCGCTCTTGACGGCCCCGGCGCCCCAGGAAGGGCACCTCGAGGGTCGGTTCCGGCTCTCGTGTCGAGCCCGGTTGACGGGGCGGGGCGGATCGGTCCGCTGCCACACCCTCCGGCGTGGAGCGCTCCGGATCGAGACGGAAACGCAGGGTCTTTCCCGGGAAGCCTTGTTCGATCCGGCCGTCGGTCGGGCGGGCGGATCGATCACCTTGGACG
>CADEGB010000455.1 GCA_902826755.1 uncultured Gemmatimonadota bacterium | reverse complement strand
CGGCCTAACGAGTTCGGCTTCTGCTGCGGGCGCCACGCACCGCGATGCGAGCGGCCGCGCCGGCCTCGGTTCAACATCGGGGCGCGGCCGCGGGTTGTCAAACGGAGGGCGGGGCGCCCGTCTGCCAGCAAGCCGAGGTTAGGGCCGCGGCGGGCACCTACGGGCCACTGGACTTCGGCGCCCGGGCCACCGACCGTCGGTGAGCTCGCGTGGATCGAGCCGGAGCGCCGGCTCGGCGGGCCCCACTCGATCGCGGCCGCCGCCCGGCCCACGGGGAGGCGCGCCTGGACGGGTCCGATCGCTGCGGCCCCCCCCCATTTGGGATGGCCGCGGTGCGCGCCGTCAGCGATCGGACCGACCGCCGCGCCGGGTGGCTCGTCGGGAGGGCGGCCGGCCCGGCGAGCACTGCCGCGATGGTGCCCGGGCGAGGATGCGCGCGATGCTGGCCGCCGGCCCCCTTCCACGGAGCGCCGCGAACGTGGTTCACATCACTGGTGATCGGGAGGTGGTTCCGACGGCCTAACAGGTATTGGGTCGGCGGGCACCACCCCCTCCCCCGCACCCCATCCCCCAATACCCTATCTGGCCGCCGCATAAAGCGCTAGTCCTGCAGAAGGTCGCCGAGCCCGGCCCGGTCCGCCGGACTCGTTACCCCCAGCCCGCCGCGGTTCAGGACGTGGGTGTATAACATCGTCGTGGCCACGTCTCGATGGCCCAGCAGTTCCTGCACCGTCCGAATGTCCGAGCCACTCTCCAGCAAGTGGGTCGCGAACGAATGACGGAGGGTGTGGCACCCCGCCCGCTTGGTCAGGCCGCTCGCCGCGACCGCTCGGGCCATGGCCCGCTGCATGGCCGTATCATGGAAATGGTGACGGCGAAGTTGGCCCGTCGCCGGATCGAGGTAGCGGCGAGTGGCGGGAAACAGCCACTGCCAGGCCAGGGTCCGACCGGCGCTCGGGTACTTCCGCTCCAACGCATCAGGCAGAACCACCCACCCCCCCGCCGGGTCGGCGGCCAGGTCAGCCTCGTGAAGGCTCCGGACCCGGGCAACCTGGGCCGCCACGGGATCCCGGAGCAGAGCCGGAAGGCAGGTCACCCGGTCCTTGGCCCCCTTCCCACGACGAATCCGAATCTCGGCGCGCTCGAGATCGACGTCCTTGACCCGAAGGCTCAACGCCTCGCTCAGGCGGAGTCCGCCCCCATACAACACGAGCGCAATCAGCCTCGGCATTCCCTCCAACCCCGCCACCACCTTCCGGACCTCGGCCGGGGTCAGCACCACCGGAATCCTGGTCGGCCGCCGCGGCGAAGGCAGCGGCCCGAAATCCCCCGGCGGTACCCGGAGGACCTCCCGATACAGGAACACGATGGCCGCGGTGGCCTGGGCTAGGCTGCTGGCGCTGAGCTTCCGGTCCACGGCAAGGTGACCCAAGAACTCCCGAATCTCAGAGGCCCCCAACTCCCGCGGGTGGCGGAGCTGATGAAACCGCACGAAACGGCGGACCCAGTCGAGGTACGTGGCCTCCGTGCGGGGACTGTAGTGCCGGGATCGCATGTTGGACTGCATGGCCCGCAGGAGTTTCGATTTAGGCTGCATGGGAGGCTCGGGAAGGGGGCTGCCAAAACGTACGCCGAGGCCCCAAGAGCCGAATAACCGGAATAACGCGACCCTCCGCCATCCGCGCGCCTTCATCATTCCTTCCGGCGATGCTCATGAAGCCACGGGTAACGTTCCCCAATGCCTCCCTCTTCTGCCCTCCCCCCCATCATCCAAGGGGGCATGGGTGTCGGCGTCTCCGGATGGCCCCTCGCCCGCGCCGTGTCCCTGGCCGGTCAACTCGGCGTCGTGTCCGGTACCGCGCTCGATACCCTGCTGGTCCGCCGGCTCCAGGATGGCGACCCCGGCGGCCACCTCCGCCGAGCCATGGCCGCGTTTCCGATCCCCGACATCGCCCAACAGGTGCTGCACCGGTTCTTCCACGCCGAAGGACGCCAACCGGACCAGCCCTATCGGCTCCTCTCCATCTACAACCACGCCACCCGCCCGGAACGAGCGCTGGTGACGGTGCTCGCCGGATTCGTCGAGACCTTCCTGGCCAAGGAAGGCCACGATCGACCCGTCGGCATGAACCTGCTCACCAAAGTCCAACTGCCCAACCTGGCGCTCCTCTACGGCGCCATGCTGGCCGGGATCGACGTGGTGCTGATGGGCGCCGGCATCCCGCGCGAGATTCCGGGCGCGCTCGACAAACTGGCCCGCCACGAACCCGCTTCGCTCAAGCTCGAAGTCACCGGCCAGCCGCCCGAAGGCGCCGATCGCGTCACCCTCGACCCGCAGGCCTTCTGGACCGAGCCGCCCGCGCCACTCCGCCGACCGGAGTTCCTCGCCATCATCGCGAGCAACTCCCTGGCCACGATGCTGGCCCGCAAGTCGACCGGCCGCGTCGACGGCTTCGTGATCGAAGGCCCGCTGGCCGGCGGTCACAACGCCCCGCCTCGAGGGGAACCCCGGTTCAACGACCGTGGCGAACCGATCTACGGACAACGGGACGAAGTCGACCTCGCCGCGATCGCCGCGCTCGGCCTTCCGTTCTGGGTGGCGGGTGGGGTCGGCCGACCCGGGGGGTTGGCGGCCGCCCGTCAGGCTGGCGCGGCCGGCATTCAGGTCGGAACGTTGTTCGCCTACTGCGACGAATCCGGACTGGCGCCCGATCTCAAGCGAATGGTGCTGGCTGGCGCGGCCGCCGGGCAGCTCGAAGTCGTCACCGATCCGCGCGCGTCGCCCACCGGGTACCCGTTCAAGGTGGTGCACCGCCGCGGCGATCCCGACACCACGGAACTCCGCCACCGGATCTGCGATCTGGGCGGCCTCCGCGCCATGTACGTCACGCCCGAAGGACGGATCGGCTACCGGTGCCCCGCCGAACCGATCGATCAGTACCTCAAGAAAGGGGGCACCGCGGAGGACGCCGAGGGCCGGCAGTGTCTCTGCAACGGCCTCACCGCCGCCATCGGCCTCGGTCAGGCGCGCGATGACGGGACGGTGGAGCCGCCGATCGTCACCAGTGGTGACGAACTGCTGACCATCGGGGCCTTTCTGGGCGGTCGGCAGGCCTATCGGGCCGCCGACGTCATCGAGTGGCTGCAGGCCTGAGCACCCCGGCCGACCGCGGATCAGACGGCGTTCAGGGCGGCGCTTCCACTGATCGGACCCCGGCGAGCGCACTGGCCAGTCGCCCCGGTCCAGTCCCCTGAACGAGCGCAAACCGGAACCCGCGAGCCTCGAGGGCCGCCCGGAACTTCTCGTGCATTGCCGCCCGCGCCTCGCCCTGGTCGCGGATGCCGTCCGCCTCCCACGGCAGATCGATGTCGCATAGCAGGTAGAGGGAAGGCGGGTAGCCGCGGAGGACGGCCTCGACCCAGCCAACCGTCGTGCCGTAGTAGTGGCGGGCGTAAACGGCGGTGCTGAGAAGGTCGGTGTCGAAGACCACCACCCCGGCCCGGGCCGCGAGCGCCGCCTCCTCCCGCGCCCTTTGCCCCCGCGCGATCGGCTCGAC
>CADEGB010000454.1:1720-3576 GCA_902826755.1 uncultured Gemmatimonadota bacterium | reverse complement strand
TATCCGGCCAAGTGGTGGAGATGCTCCTCGGGCAGGTGGCGTTCTCCGCCGATCCCGTAGAGCGGCTGGAGGGGGCCACTCTCGACGACGTCGCGAAGGAACGTGAGCAGCTGCTCGCCTTCGCCGAGATAGGAAAGGCGGCGCAGCGCCTCGACCACGAACGCCGCGTCGCGAACCCAGCAGAAGCGGTAGTCCCACGTCCGCTCGGTGCCGAGGGCTTCGGGAATGCTGGTGGTGGCCGCCGCGATGATGGCGCCGGTATCGTGGAACGCGTGGAGTTTGAGGCAGAGGGCCGAGCGGAGGACCGCCTCCGCGGCGAAGGTGGGCAACCCGCAGGTCTTGGCCCACCGGCGCCACCCCTCCACCGTCACGTCGAACCGGTATTGGGCTTCGGCCACCGTCGGCCGGGCCGCCCGGCGCCCGTAGTGGAGGGAAATGAAGATCGGATCGGTGAGCAGGAACTCCTGCCCGTTCCGCAGGTACGGGGTCGGCAGATTGGAGGCGATGTCGAGAGTACCCTGATCCCACTCGGCAAGCAGTCCGCGATCGACCGGAACCCAGGTGACCCGGGCGCGGCCATAGTCGGGCCGGGGGTCGAGATCGATCGACAAGCGGGGATGTCCGGCCGTGGGCCGAATCAGCCGGACCACTTCGATCGGGCAGTCGAGGTCGAGCCCACTCGGCAGCCGGGGCGCGAAGTCGATCACCTCCCAGGCGTCGTCGCCGCGGACAAACTCGGTGCGGACCACGTTGGTGTTCCGGAGATAACCGATCCGGCCCTCCACTTCGTCGCCTCGGTGGAGAACCCGGAACTGGCCGGCCGAGTCGGGGTCGAGCAACGCACCGAAAACCGAGGGCGAATCGAACCGAGGAAGACAGAGCCAGTCGATGGCGCTCGTCGGACTCACCAGCCCGAGCACCCGGCCGTTGCCGAAGGCCGCGTAGTCGAGGGAGGCGGCGGGGCGGTCGGTCGGCACGACACCTCCCTGGTGAGGGCACCACGTCGGCGGTTCGATCGGCGGCCCGGGGCCTCCCAACGATCTTCGGTCTCCAAGCCAATGTATTCCGGCGAAAAACCGCAGGCAACGCGGGACTGAAAGTCGGGCGGGACCGATTCTCGGGCGCTGGCACGCACTTGGGGAGCGCAAAAACAACGCGGCCCGAACCGGAGTCCGGGCCGCCTGCCAAGCGGGACTCGAGCGCCCGCGGCCTTACTGACTGCTGCGAGCCTTGGTTACCGCGTCGCCCAGTTCGGCATACGCTGTCGGATCGGTCTCCCGGAACGGGGCCAGCACGTGGGCGATCTTCCCCTTCGGGTCGATGACGTAGACGACTCGGGCGTCCAGCATCCCCCTGCTGGTCTGGATCGCGACCCCGTACTTCTTACCGACCTCGGCGCCGATGTCACTCAGGAAGGTGACGGGATAGCCTTTGTCGCGGGCCCAACTGGCAAGAGCCGTGTCCGCGTCGACGCTGATCCCGAATACCTGGACCCCGTCGCCACCGTTGAAGAGCTTCGCGTACTGATCACGGTACGCGTCCATTTGGGCCGTTCAGCCACCGGTCCGGGCTTTGTAGAAAAAGGCTAGAACCACCGTCTGCCCCCGGAAATCGAGCAGGCTGGCGGCCTTGGGCGCCACACCGTCCTTGGTGGCGGCCGGAAGGGTGAACGCCGGAGCGTCCGTCCCCACGGCCAGGGGGGTGGGCCGTTCCTGGGCCGTGGCGACGGAGGCCACGGCAGCCAGGGCCGAGACAACGAGGAAACCACTGCGGCGCACGCCGACCTCCTGGGAGACGAGGGTCATCGAACCGGGGTCCCGCCCACGGCCGTCACGGCCAGGACCGGCCCCCAATCC
>CADEGB010000454.1:0-1710 GCA_902826755.1 uncultured Gemmatimonadota bacterium | reverse complement strand
GATGGACCGGCCTACCAGGGCACCCATGGGGCCTCTAACTTCCCCGACCTATGGCCAACTACCAATACATCTTCACCATGCGGGATCTCCGCAAGGTGGTACCGCCGAGTCGCGAGATCCTGAAGGGCATCTACCTCTCGTTCCTTCCGGGCGTCAAAATCGGCGTGCTCGGCTCCAACGGCGCCGGCAAGTCCACCCTGCTGCGGATCATGGCGGGGGTCGATCAGGACTTCATCGGGGATGCCCGCCCGGCGGACGGGATCCGGATCGGGTTCCTGCCGCAGGAGCCCATGCTGGATCCGACCAAGGACGTCCGGGGCAACGTCGAGGAAGCGGTGGCCCCGATCCGGAAGATGCTGACGGACTTCGAGACGATCAGCATGAAGTTCGCGGAGCCGATGAGCGACGACGAGATGAACGCGCTCCTCGAGAAGCAGGGCGATCTCCAGACCCGGATCGACGCGATGGGCGCCTGGGAATTGGATCGGACCCTCGACATCGCGATGGACGCCCTACGGCTGCCGCCCGGGGACGCGGATGTCGCGAAGCTCTCCGGCGGCGAGCGCCGTCGGGTGGCGCTCTGCCGGGTGCTGCTCGAGCAACCCGATCTGCTGCTTCTCGACGAACCGACCAACCATCTGGATGCCGAGTCGGTGGCCTGGCTGGAGCGGTACCTGGCCGAGTTTGCCGGCACGGTGGTGGCCATCACGCACGATCGATATTTCCTCGATAACGTGGCGGGCTGGATCCTGGAACTGGATCGGGGCGCGGGGATCCCGTGGGAGGGCAACTATTCCAGCTGGCTCGACCAGAAGAAGAAGCGCCTTCAGGTGGAGGAAAAGGCCGCCTCGGCGCGGCAGCGGACCCTGGAGCGGGAACTCGAGTGGATCAGCCAGTCGCCGCGCGCCCGCCAGGCCAAGGCCAAAGCCCGGATCAGCGCCTATGAGAATCTCCTGGCCGAGGGGCAGAAGGAGCAGGAGGGCTCGGCGGAGATCCTGATCCCGGTCCCGCCGCGCCTGGGAGACGAGGTCGTGCTCGCGAAGGACCTGCGGAAGGGCTTCGGCGACCGGTTGCTGTTCGAGAATCTCAATTTTTCGCTGCCGCGCGGCGGGATCGTGGGAGTGATCGGCCCGAACGGCGCCGGAAAGACGACCCTGTTCCGGATGATCACCGGCCAGGAACAGCCGGACGGGGGCGAACTGGTGGTGGGTGCCACGGTCCAGACGGCGTACGTCGATCAATCGCGCGACGCGCTCGATCCCGAGAAGACCGTCTATCAGGAAATCTCGGGCGGGGCCGATACCTTGGACTTCGGGAAGCGTCAGGTGAACGCCCGAGCGTACTGCGCCGGTTTCAATTTCAAGGGAGCGGACCAGCAGAAGAAGGTGGCGGTCCTCTCCGGCGGCGAACGGAACCGGGTCCACCTGGCCAAGCTCCTGAAGAGCGGCGGCAACCTGCTCCTGCTCGACGAACCGACCAACGACCTCGATGTCGACACCCTCCGGGCCCTCGAGGACGCGCTGCTCCGCTTTGCCGGGTGCGCCGTGGTCATCAGCCATGACCGGTGGTTTCTGGATCGGATCGCGACCCACATCCTTGCCTTCGAGGGTGAGAGCGAAGTCTTCTGGTTCGAGGGGAACTACCAGGACTACGCCGCCGACTACAAGCGTCGTAAGGGCGTTGCCGGGGACCAGCCGCATCGGATCCGAT
>CADEGB010000453.1 GCA_902826755.1 uncultured Gemmatimonadota bacterium | reverse complement strand
GAGCGAGACAGCACGATCGCGCCGGTCATGACTGCCATGGCCATCACCCCGAGGAGTGCGCCCGGTCGGGTTCGCGCCCGGGCGGCGATCCAGCCCGCCAGCGGCAGCCCGATCACGGTCAGATGGGCCATGAAGTTCCGGTTGCCGAGGGTACCGCCCGGCGCTCGGGTATCGGCCAGGAGCGGCCAGGTCCACCCGTACGCCTGGAGCAGGCCGGACAGGCTGCCGGCGATGACCGCCAGGACGACACCCCCCAGAACCATCCCCCGACCGGCCCGGGTGGCCGCGAACCGGGCTGCGAAGAACACGGCAGCCCCGGCCAGAGTCAAGCCGAATCCCCGGAACGAGATCCATCGATTGGTGGCCGCCGCTGCCGACAGCGCACTCAATGTCACGAATCCACAAAGGCAGAGTTCGCTGACGCCAAGGTCGATCCGCTCGGCCCGCGCCAGGACCACCATGCCGGCCAGCAGCGCGGTGGCGAGCAGCGCCAGTTCCTTGACCACCGAGAACCGGTCGAGGTCGAAGAGACCGGACGGCACCACCGCGAGCACCGCCGTCACCGCGCCGAGGCCGAGGAGGAGGCCAACCAGGCCGCCGATGAAGCGGTCGAAACGGGAACCGCTTTCGGCGGGGTGGCGGACTTCCGGCATGCCGGATAGTAGACGGGGCGGGGATCGCGTCAACCGGCGCCCCCGGGCTTATCTTGCGGCCATGTCGGATGTCGTATTGGCGGCCACCGACCGGCCTCTGCCGGTGGCGGTGCGCCCGATCGAGGATGAGCGGGTCCCGACGGGAATGGTCGGGCTGGCCAGCTACCTGGGCGACCGGCTGATCGCCCGGTGTGCCGTGGCGCCCGAGGTGGCCGATTTCATCAAGGCCCGGGAACTGTTCGAGCAACCGGTCCAGCTGGTGCTCGCCGGTCGGGAGGAGCCGCCGGGCCTTCAGTGTCGGCTCTTCGCGGTGGTTCCGGTGGCCCTCGACGAAGATCAGCCCTCGGAGCCGGATGAGCCCTGGGCCGCTTCGGTGCCACGATTCGAGGACCAGGTGGCTGACGAACAGGATGAGATCGACCGCCTCGAGGGGCAGGGCATGGTGTTCCTGGGCCAGATCGTCCGGTTCGCCAAGGACCGCCGGCATCCGGACGACCTGGCGCTCGAAACGGCCGATGTGCTCCGCACTCTGGTGGAAGGCAAGGCCGGCGAAGTGGTCGACCGGGTTCTCGACGACCTGCTCGACGACCTCCCGCCCGCTTGACATGCCGACGACGGAAGTCGTATTAATCCGACCCTTTGAGCTCGAGTAGAACCGATGGCGGCTGTCGTACCGATCGAAGAGCGGGGTTACGCCCATCCCGAGGTGCTGGTCAGCACCGCCTGGGTGGCGGCCCACCTCGACGACCCCGGGATCCGGCTGATCGAATCCAACGAGGACCTCCTGCTGTACCATACCGGGCATGTGCCCGGCGCCGTCAAAATCGACTGGGTCACCGAACTCAACGATCAGCTGGTCCGCGACTACCTCGCTCCCGAGGCGATGCAACAGCTCCTCCGGGCCAAGGGCATCGGCCGGGACACGACGGTCATCTTCTACGGCGATCGCAACAACTGGTGGGCCACCTACGCGCTCTGGGTCTTCCGGCTGTTCGGGTTCGACCGGGTCAAGATCATGGACGGCGGGCGTCAGCGCTGGGTCGACGAAGGCCGTCCCCTCACGACCGAGGTCCCGGTGGTGCCACTCGGTGACGTGTCGTTGCTCGACCGGCGCGACCCTCCGATCCGGGCCCTGCGGGACGAGGTCCTGGCGCACGTCCGGGCTGGTCGGAAGCTGATCGACGTCCGGAGCCCCGAGGAGTTTCGCGGGGAGCGGCTCCACATGCCCGACTTCCCGAACGAGGGCGCCCTGCGGGGAGGGCATATCCCGGGAGCCCGCAACGTTCCCTGGGCCAAGGCCGTAGATCCCGACACGCATCTGTTCCGGACGGCCGCCGAGCTTCGGACCCTGTATGAGACGGAGCAGGGCCTGGCGCCCGCCGATGACGTGGTGGTGTACTGCCGGATCGGGGAACGATCGTCCCATTCCTGGTTCGTGCTGACGTACCTGCTGGGCTATTCCAGCGTTCGCAACTACGACGGCTCCTGGACCGAGTGGGGCAACGCGGTCCGGATGCCGATCGAACGACCCTGAACACGAGAGGATCAGTATGCTGTTGTCGGTGATGCTGGCCGCCAGTGCGCTCAGCACGGCCCCCCGGATCGAGCCCATTACGTGGCAGATCGACCCCAACCACTCCGAGCTGACCTTTCGGGTCCGCCACTTCGTCACCAAGGTGCCCGGCACGTTCAAGACCTGGAGCGGTACCATCGTCGCGGATCCCGCCAATCTGGCCGGGGGATCGGTCGAAGTGATGGTCCAGACTGGTTCGGTCGACACCAAGAACGAACGACGCGACACCCACCTCCGGTCGCCCGACTTCTTCGCGGCGGACAGCTTTCCCACGATGACCTTCAAGAGCACCAAGGTCGAGGCCTCCGGCTCCGACGTGAAGGTCATCGGCGATCTCACGATCCGAGGCACCACCAAGCAAGTGACCCTGACTGGCGAGTTCAGCGGCACCGCAGGCGCGGCGGCCCCGAAGCAACAGCGGATCGGCTTTGCCGCCACCACCAGGATCAATCGGCTCGACTACGGCCTCAAATGGAACCGGCTGGTCGAGGGCTCCAACATGCTGGGCGACGACGTGGACATCACCATCACCATCGAGGCGGTTCGCCAATGAGCGCTGGTACCTCAATTCAAATGGTCGGCGGCGCGCTGTCGGTGCCGGACGACCCGATCATTCCGTTCATCGAGGGCGATGGCACCGGCCCGGACATCTGGCGCGCCTCCCAGCACGTCTTTGACGCGGCCGTCGCCAAGGCCTACGGTGGGAAGCGGAAGATCTCGTGGGTCGAGGTCCTTGCCGGCGAAAAAGCCAAGGAAAAGGTCGACAACTGGCTGCCGGAAGAAACGCTGACGGTCATCCGGAGCCGGCTCGTCGCCATCAAGGGGCCGCTCACGACCCCGGTGGGGGGAGGCATCCGATCCCTCAACGTGGCGCTCCGTCAACAGCTCGATCTCTACGCCTGTGTCCGGCCCGTGCGGTGGTTCCAGGGCGTCCCCTCACCGGTTCGACATCCCGAACAGGTCGACATGGTGATCTTCCGGGAAAACACGGAAGACATCTACGCCGGGATCGAGTATCAGGCCGGCACCGACCAGGCCCGGAAGCTTCGCGATTTCCTGATCAAGGAAATGGGCGTCAAGAACATCCGCTTCCCGGAGACGTCGTCCCTCGGCATCAAACCGGTGTCTGAAGAAGGGTCCCAGCGGTTGATCCGCGCGGCCATCAAGTTCGCCCTCGCCACCGGTCGGAAGAGCGTGACCCTGGTGCACAAGGGCAACATCATGAAGTTCACCGAGGGTGGGTTCCGGGACTGGGGCTACCAGCTCGCCAAGAAGGAATTCGGCGCGGTGGAGATCGATGGTGGCCCGTGGTGCCGACTGCCTGGCAGCCTCATCATCAAGTACGTCATCG
>CADEGB010000452.1 GCA_902826755.1 uncultured Gemmatimonadota bacterium | reverse complement strand
CGACGCCGACGATCTCGGCCCAGCCGCCGTCAGCATCGCCCATGCCGGGGAATTGGATCAGCCGGCCGATCGGGTTGCCGCCCCCGAGGTGGACGCGGCCGAACGATTCGCTGACGACGGCCACCGCCGGCGCCGCGGGTCCGTCGGCCGGCTCGAAGACCCGTCCCCGCCGGATCGGGATGCCGAGCGCATCGAACAACCCGGCCGAGACGATCCGATAGTCCGAGGTGGCGGCCGGGCCGCCCGCGTCGGACGGTTCGCCCCGGATCCGGGCAGAACCGTTAGGCACCCATCCGTCGAGTGGCACCGCCGTGGTGAGCGCCGCCGTCCGGACCCCGGGTACCGCACCGACCCGCTCGAGCAGCCGGTCGAAGAAGACCTGGCGGCGGACCGGATCGGCGTAGGGCAACCCGTCGGCATCGGCCAGCGGGACCGGGAATGCCACCCGCCCTTCGAGATCGTAACCGAGCGGCTGATCCAGCATCCGGGCCAGGCTCCGGCCCAGAAGGCCGGCTCCGGCCAGGAGCACGAACGTGGCGGCCACTTCGACCCCGACGAGCCATTGCGTCATCCGGCTCGGCCCCGTCGTCCCGCGAACGTTGCGGCGGACCGCGCCGCGGTCGACGGCGCGGTTCACCCAAAGCGCCGGGACCAAGCCGGCGACCAACGCCACCACGGCCACCGAGCCGATAACCACGGCGAGGAAGACGGCATCGATCGGCAGCGCGGTGACGAACGGAACCAGCCGGCTCAGCGCCTCGAGCAGCGCCGGCCGGGCCGCGGCCCAGAGGGCCACCCCGGCCCCGGCCCCGACGATCGTCACGACGGCGCTTTCGATCAGGAACCGGCGGATCAAGTCACCTCGACCGGCGCCCAGCGTGGCGATCATCGCGATCTCCGGCTGACGCTTGGCGGCTCGAGCCAGGAGTAACGTGGTGAGGTTGAGCAGCGCGATGAGGAGGAGGAGGCCCACCGCCCCCTGGAGCAGCCGGAGCACCCGGGGCGATTGGCCGAGGAGGGTGGCCCGAAGCGGCGTGACGGCGGCGCCATCGGCCAGATGCTCGCTCGGCGGTTCGGTGGCCACCAGTTGCTGAGTCAGGTCGGAGAGGCTCCTGGCCGCGTCGGCGACGCTGACGCCATCGGCCAACCGGCCAATCACCCGCCAGTTGTGGGCGGTTCGACTCGGATTGTCGTCCCAGGGCTCCGCGGGGGTCCAGAGGTCGGCGCCCACTGGAAAGCCGAGCCGAGCGGGCATCACGCCGATGACGGTGGCGGGCATCCCGTCGATGCGCACGGTGGCGCCCATCACCTCCGGATCGGCTCCGAACCGCCGCCGCCAGAGCCGCTCGCTGAGTACCACGGCCGGAGCGCCACCAACGCGGGCTTCGTCGGCGGAGAACCAGCGGCCCCGCACCGGTGCCACACCCATCACGCCGGCAAACTCCCGGGACACCTGGGCAATCGAGACGGTGGCCGGCTCGCCGGAGGCGTGGAGGACCGCGCCGCCTGCCCGGTACGCGGCGAGATGCACGAAGCCGGTGGCCCGTGCCTGCCAGTCGCGGACGTTCTGACCCGCCACGGGCATGGTGCCGCCGCGACGGCTCTCCATGATGCTGACGATCCGGTCCGGCGCCGGATAGGGCAGCCGCTGAAAGAAGGCCGCGTTGAGAATGCTGAAGACGGCGACGTTGGCCCCGACGCCGAGGGTCACCAGACCGGCCGCGGCGAGGGCAAACCAGGGATCGCGGCGGAGTCCGCGGACGGCCAGCCTGACGTCGACGCCCCACTTGGCCAGGGACTCGCTCCGGGTCCGGCTGCGATGACGGGCCTGATCGATGGCGCCGATCCGACGCACCAGCGCGGCCCGGTTGCCTAACGCCGCATCCGCCCGACGGACGGCCTCCTCCCGGGGCACACCGCGCTCGACGAGCTCGGCCACGTGGAGATCGCGGTGGAGGTCGAGTTCGGCGTCCACGTCGGACGCGGCGGGCCGGCGGCCGGTGGCCAGCTGGAAGAGGCGGCGAAGCACTCGAGGCACGATCAACCCTTGGCGGCGGCGATGATCTTCCCCACCACCGCCACGTACCGGCGCCATTCTCCGTCCTGGGCCCGGAGCCGGTCGCGGCCGGCGCGGGTCAGGCGGTAGTACTTGGCACGCCGGTTCTGCTCGGTCATGGCCCACTCCGCCTCGAGCCACCCGCGGCGTTCCATCCGGTGGAGGGCGGGATAGAGGGCCCCCTCTTCGATTTCGAGGGCCTCGTCGGTGGTCTTCTTGATCCAGCGGGAGATCTCGAACCCGTGCATCGGGCCCCAGGTGACGGTCTTGAGGATCAGGAAATCGAGGGTACCCTGCAGCAAATCGACCGGAGCCGGCATGCGAACGTCTCCCTGAGATCGGCCCGCCGGCGCGGCGGGCCCTACCTAAGGGTCTTAGCCTAAGCTGTTTATGTCAAGGGTCGATCGCTCGGACACCTACTCCCAGTGGCGTGGCGCGGCGTTCAGGTCCTTGAGGATCAGCTGGTAGCTCTCGTAGCGATCGGGCGCGATCATCCCCTGCTCCACCGCGGCCCGGACCGCGCAGCCCGGCTCGGTCAGGTGCTGGCAGTCCGGGAACTTGCAGTCATCGATCAAGGCCCTGATTTCCGGGAAGCAGCGGGCCAGTTCGCGCGGCTCGATGCCCCAGAGGCCCACGTCACTGAAACCCGGCGTGTCGACCAGGTAGCCGTTGCCATCGGCGATCGGCACCATGACGGCGGCGACGGTGGTGTTCCGGCCGCGCTCCACCTTGGTGGAGATGGTCCCGGTTCGGAGGGCCAATCCGGGTTGAATCCGGTTGAGCAGGCTCGATTTCCCGACCCCCGACGGACCGGTGAGCAGGGTGACGTGGCCGCGAATCTCGGCGGCGAGTTCGTCGACGCCCTCGCCGGTCCGGATGCTGACGGGCCAGACTTGATAGCCGGCGGTCCGGAACCGGAGGCTCAGATCGGCGTGGGTGGTGAGATCGATCTTGGTGATCACGACGCCGGCCGGGATCTCGTTGGCCTCGGCGATGACCAGGAGGCGGTCGATGAGACTCGGGATCGGCTTGGGCTGAGTCACCGCCGTCATGACCAGCACCCGGTCGAGGTTAGCGGCCACCGCCCGATTGCCGCGGCCCCCGACGCTCCGGCGCTCGAGGACGTTACGGCGCGGCTCGGCGCCGACGATGCCCACCACCGCGTTGGGATCGAGCCGATCGAGTTCGACCCGATCGCCGACGACGATCCGCTCGCCGGCATCGTGTTTGACCTTGCCGCGGAGCACCGCCGTGATCACCCCGATGGAGGTGGCCACCTGGTAGGACGAACCGGAACGCGCCAGGACGAGGCCGCGGCGCGGCATTACCAACCCTCCGGGCGGGAACGAATCGCGTCGTCGAGCGCGGCCTTGACGTCGTAGAGAGACAAGGCGCCGATCCGCCGCTCGGCGTCTTCCTTCGAACCGCCCCAGACCAGATAGTCGGTTTCGACGTGGCCGGCCGGATGCTCGCCGCCCCCGTCCCAGCGGATGAACAGCAAGGCGGCGCCGAACCGGCCTC
>CADEGB010000451.1 GCA_902826755.1 uncultured Gemmatimonadota bacterium | reverse complement strand
ATGGACGGCGTTCCCATGGTCACGTTCCCGGGGATTCGGCCCGGCGAGACCTTCACCTACGAGTACCCGGTGCGCCAAAGCGGCACCTACTGGTATCACAGCCACTCGGGCCTGCAGGAGCAGCTCGGCGTGTACGGCCCGCTGGTGATCGACCCGGCGGAACCGGACCCGGTAGCCTTCGATCGTGAACATGTGGTGATGCTCTCCGACTGGACGTTCGACGACCCCTACGACGTGCTCGCCAACCTGAAGAAGATGGGCGGCTACTACAACTTCGAGCGCCGTACGGCTGGTGACTTCCTGGGCGACATCGGCAAGCGCGGACTCGGAACCGCCCTGGGCGACCGGCTCCGCTGGGGTCGGATGCGGATGGACCCCACCGACATCGCCGACATCACCAGCTACACGCTGCACTACCTGATGAACGGCATGCCGCCCGGATCGAACTGGACCGGGCTCTTCCGTCGCGGCGAGCGAGTCAGGCTCCGCCTCATCAACGGTTCCGCCGCGACCTACTTCGACGTCCGGATCCCGGGGCTGCCCATGACCGTCGTGCAGGCCGACGGCCAGAACGTGGAACCGGTCACCGTGGATGAGCTCCGGATCGCCATCGCCGAGACCTACGACGTCATCGTGCAGCCGCCCGAGAACCGTCCCTACACGGTGTTCGCCGAGACCATGGACCGCGGCGGCTTCGCGCGCGGGACGCTCGCTCCGCGGCTGGGCATGAGCGCGGAGATCCCAGCGGCCCGACCGCGGCCGGTCCGTTCCATGGCCGACATGGGCATGGACATGGCGGGCATGAAGATGGACGGCATGGAGGAGAAGGACGTGAAAGCCATGGACATGCCGGCGGACGAGCACGCGGGCCACGAGGGAATGGCGGCCCCGTCGGGGCCGGTGCCGCACGGCCCCGACAAACACGGTCCGGGCAGCTCCGGGGTCGCCATGATGTCCCAGCCCCGACTCGACGATCCCGGCATCGGACTCGGCGAGGACGGCTGGCGCGTGCTCACCTACTCGTCCCTCAAGAGTCTCCACCCGTGGCACGACACCCGTCCCCCGGAGCGCGAGCTGGAGTTTCACCTGACGGGCAACATGGAACGCTACATGTGGTCGTTCGACGGGAAGAAGTTCTCCCAGGCACCGAAGCCGATCCCGGTCCGCGTCGGGGAGCGCCTCAAGGTGACGCTGGTGAACGACACCATGATGGAACATCCGATCCACCTCCACGGCATGTGGATGGAGCTGGACAACGGATCGGGCGCCTACAATCCCCGGAAGCACACGATCAACGTGAAGCCTGCGGAGCGGGTGACCTTCCTGGCCACCCCGGATGTGCCGGGGAAGTGGGCCTTCCACTGCCACATCCTCTACCACATGGAGACCGGCATGTTCCGGGTGGTCGAGGTCCTCGACGACGCTGTCGCGGCGGCACAGTGACCCGGTCGACTCTGGCACGATCGGCCGCCCGGCTCGCGGGGATGGCCCTGTTCGCGGCCGCGGTCCCGATCCGGGCGTCCGCCCAAGTGATGGACAACCACACGTACAGCCTGGTTCTCTTCGACTTGCTGGAGTACCAGCGCACCGGCGGCGCGAACCCGGTCGCGTGGGACATGCTCGGCTGGGTGGGCGGCGACTTCACCCGGTTCTGGATCAAGAGCGAGGGGGCGCAGTCCACCGTGGGGAGCGGCGGCGAGGCCGAACTCCAGGGTCTCTACAGCCGTCTCGTCGCGCCGTTCTGGGAGGTCCAGGCGGGCCTGCGGGTCGACACGCGGTACGGACCCGGGCCCGATCACACCCGGGTCCTGGCGGTGGTCGGCCTGGAGGGGATCGCGCCCTACTGGTTCGAACTGGAGCCGGCGGTGTTCGTCAGCCAACGGGGCGACATTTCGGCTCGGATCACGGGCTCGTACGATCTGTTCCTCACCCAGCGGTTGCTGCTGCAGCCCCGCGTCGAAATGAACGCGGCGGTGCAGAGGGTGGCCGAGTTCGGCGTCGGCTCCGGGCTCAATGATCTCGACCTCGGCTTGCGGCTGCGATACGAGATCCGCCGCGAGTGGGCCCCCTACCTTGGCGTCCGCTGGGCGCGGCGTTTCGCCGGGACCGCCGAGCTCGCCCGGCTGGCCGGCGAAGAAGCGACGGAGTCATCGCTCGTGGGCGGGATTCGCGTCTGGTTCTGACTCGATACGGGGCATCGACAGGCGGCTTCCGCTACCGATCATGGGGCTAGCCGGAGGATGTTCTGTCTGTTCGGTGTTTCGTTTTCTGGCCACTGATGCAGCGGATCGCGGCGCCGATGATTCGGCGGCATGGTGACGTCGACGACCTTGACGCTTGCGGTGATCCCCATCCTGTATAACCTGTGGCGAAGCCAACAGGTCGCCACTGTGGCTCGACCGATCGATTCGAGTGTTTCGCCGCCGCCGGCTCGGGTGGGCCGGCGTTGCGTCGATGGGACACCAGGTTGGCCGGGCCGTCGAAGCCTCTAAAAACGTGTTCGACGGTTGTGAGAACTGTTGCGAGTTAGTTGCGATTTGGCCGACTCCAGGCGTTGGAAACCTCAACGCCGATGCCCAGGACAGCGCGTAGGTTCAACAACTTGTGGAATTCCGCCTGACTTCTAGCTTGCCTTGGGCGCAGGAGGTCCCGGGTTCGAATCCCGGCGCCCCGATTTCGCGGTCTTGTCCAGGCCCGGCCGAGCCCCGCTCGCCGGGCTTGGTCGTTTCGAGAGGTCGAGCGGCCCGCGGGGAATCAGTTGGCGCCGTGATAGCGGCGGCCGGCCGACGGGCGCACTGGCGTCGGCGGCGTCCACCGGCCCGACTCGACGTCCATCCACCGCTGGAACAGTCGATCGCTGTACTCCCGACTCATCCGCTGGGCCTCCGCCTCTCCGCGGGCCGCGAAGATCTCGCGGTAGAGGTCGGCGTAGGACTGGCGGGCCACGTTGATCAACGCCACCTGGCCATCGTATGCCGCGGCGAAGTCCTTGGCCGTGAACGTCACCGTGTTGTCGTGGTAGTTGATCCCGGGCACGCCCTCGAGGATCGCTAAGCTGGCGGGCGCCACCGCGCGGAGGCCCGCCTCGATCGGGCCTCGGAGCGCCATCGGTCTGGCTTTGCCGCGTTGCTCGAGCGCGCGGCGGGCGGCGGCCCGCATCTCGGCGTGTACCGTCGCGACGGGGCGGGGAATGGCGGAATCGGCCGCGGTGGCCTGTTTGGTCACCACGTATTGGATCCATGGCATCGTGGTCAGGTCGCGCTCGAGGCGGTCGTCGCCCGTCACCATGATCACCGGCACCCCGACCCGACCCCAGCTGTATCCGATCAGTTCGCTTTCCGTGATGGTCTTGCCGTTGAGCAGGAACTCGATGCCGAGCGTGTAGGTGTGCGATGCGAAGCCGCGGCTCCCGGTCTTGGCATGCATCCCCACGGCCACCACCGCGTCGTAGACGTCCGGCGCCACCAGATCGACGTATTGCCGGAAGGGACGGTCGCGGAATACCTGTTTGGCCCGGGGGTCGAGGTCCGCGGTGATCACGTCTGGCTCCGGGTTACCGCTCCCATGCGCGTCGACGACGTGCACCTCGG
>CADEGB010000450.1 GCA_902826755.1 uncultured Gemmatimonadota bacterium | reverse complement strand
CGCGAAGTTGCCCAGCGTCTCGGCGTCGACGCCGAGACGCTGGGCAACTTCGCGGCGCTGCTGGCCCTGGCGTTCTTCGGCGGTGAAGTCATTCGACCCTTTGCCCTGGTCATGTTCTTCGGCGTCTTTACCGGCACGTTCTCCTCGATCTTCATCGCCTCGCCGGTGCTGATGTGGATCGAGCAGAAGTGGCCGCCAAAGGTCGGGGCCGGACTGGCCGCGGCGCGTGCCACCGGCCGGTCGCCGTCGGGCGCCCAGAAACGGCCGCAGCCGGTCGCGTAGTCAGGCTTCCGGCTTCCGGTGGCGACGCTCGTCGACACCCATTGCCACCTCGCCGACCCGGCCTTTGCGGCCGACGTCGGCGAGGTGGTGGCGCAAATGGCCCCGGCCAGCGTCGGCCATGCGGTCGTGATCGGGGAAACGCCGGAGACCACGGACCGGGTCCTCGAGCTGGTGGCGCGGTTCCCGGACCTTTCGGGCACGGCGGGTCTCCATCCGCACGAGGCGCGCCGATGGTCGCCGGCGCTGGCTGATCGGCTGACCGCGCTCGCGGCCGATCCCCGGGTCGTGGCCGTCGGTGAGATGGGGCTCGACTATCACTATGATCATTCACCGCGGGACCAGCAGCGGACCGCGTTCGAGGCGCAGCTCGAGCTGGCCCGGGCGGTTGGCAAGCCCGCGGTGATTCACGCCCGGGAGGCGGACGACGACGTGGCCGCCGTGCTCGAGGCGCATCCGCGGACCGTGGCGATCATGCACTCGTTCTCCAGCGGACCTGGACTACTCCGCCGCGCCGTGGCCCTCGGTCACTACGTGTCGCTGAGCGGGATGATCACCTTCAAGTCCTGGTCGTTGGACGAGGCGATCCGGACGGTGCCGCTCGATCGGCTCCTGGTCGAGACCGACGCACCGTACCTCGCCCCCGTTCCGCACCGCGGGCGGCGCAACCAGCCCGCGTACGTCGTGGACACCGCCCGGCGGCTTGCCGCGGTGGTGGGAAAGTCGTTCGAGGAACTGGCGGCAATCACCACCGCCAACGCCGTCGCCGTGTTCGGTGCCCGAGTCGCTCCCCGGTCTACCCTCTGACGCGAGGTCCGTCGTGTCTACCGTACCCACTGATATCGCCATTGCCCAGGCGGCTACGCCGCGCCCCATCGTCGACGTCGCCGCCGAACTCGGCCTCGGGCCGGACGATTTGATTCCGTATGGGCGGTTCAAGGCCAAGATCGCCCCGGAGGCGATCCGGGCCCGCAGGCCGAAGGGCCGTCTGGTGTTGGTGACCGGCATCAACCCGACCCCCGCGGGCGAGGGGAAGTCCACCGTCACCGTTGGCGTGGGGCAAGCGCTGCGCCGGCTGGGGCAGAAGGTCGTGGTCTGCATTCGGGAGCCGTCCCTCGGACCGGTGTTCGGGGTCAAAGGGGGCGCGGCCGGCGGCGGGTACGCTCAAGTCATCCCGATGGATGAGATCAACCTCCACTTCACCGGGGACTTTCACGCCATCACCTCGGCGCACAACCTGCTCTCCGCCATGCTGGACAACCATCTCCATCATGGCAACGCGCTCGGCCTCGATTCCCGTCGGATCACTTGGCCCCGAACCATCGACATGAACGACCGGGCGCTCCGCCAGATCGTCGTCGGTCTGGGCGGGCTGAACGGGGGGCCTTCGCGGGAGGAGCGGTTCGTCATCGTGCCGGGCAGCGAAGTGATGGCGATCCTCTGCCTGGCCACTGATCTCCAGGACCTCGAGGCCCGGCTGGGGCGTATCGTGGTGGGACTGACCCGCGACAAGAAGCCGGTCACCGCGGCCGATCTTCGGGCGTCGGGGGCGATGACGTTGCTGCTCAAGGACGCGATCATCCCGAATCTGGTCCAGACCCTGGAGGGCGGGCCGGCCCTGGTGCACGGCGGGCCGTTCGGGAACATCGCGCACGGGTGCAACTCGATCGTGGCCACCAAGCTGGGCCTCTCCCTTGGTGACATCGTGATGACCGAGGCCGGGTTCGGTGCCGATCTGGGGGCCGAGAAGTTCCTCGACATCAAGTGCCGGATGGGCGGCCTCAACCCCGAGGCCGCCGTGGTGGTCGCCACGGTCCGGGCGCTCAAGATGCACGGCGGTGTCAAGAAGGATGGGCTGGGGACGCCCGATGTGGCCGCGCTGAAACGGGGCCTGGTCAACCTCGAAGGGCACGTCGCCAACATGGGGAAGTTCGGGCTGCCGGTGGTCGTGGCCCTCAACCGGTTCGTGACCGACGCACCGGAGGAAATCGACACCGTCCTCGAGGCGGCCCGGGGTTGGGGCGTCCGGGCGGCGCTGTCGGACGTCTGGGCCAAGGGAGGGGAGGGCGGGGAGGCCGTGGCGCGCGAAGTGCTCGCGATCCTGGCCGAAGGGAAGGCTCGGTTCAAGCCGATCTACGACGCCGCGCTCCCCATCAAGGCCAAGATCGAGACCATTGCCCGGGAGATCTATGGCGCCGACGGTGTCGACTACCAGGCCGCCGCTGAGCGCAACATTGCCCAGTGCGAGGCCATGGGGCTCGGGCAGACCCCGGTGTGCATCGCCAAGACCCAATATTCGTTCTCGGATGACCCGACCCGGTTGGGACGCCCGAAAGGCTTCCGGATCACGATCCGGGATGTCTATCCTTCGGCCGGTGCCGGATTCGTCGTCGCCCTCGCGGGCGAGATCATGACGATGCCGGGCTTGTCGAAGACGCCGTCGGCGGAGAACATCCGGGTCCATGCCGACGGACGGATCGAAGGCCTCTTCTAAACTCGGACAAGGACGCGCGTCATGGCTGCCATTGGAATCGTCGCCACCGACCAGGCCCCCAAGGCCATTGGTCCATATGCCCAAGCCACCATCGTGGGCAATCTCGTTTTCACGGCCGGGCAGATCGGCATGGACCCCCAGTCGATGGAGATCGTGCCGGGAGGCGTTGCCGAACAGACCGTTCAGGTCATGAAGAACCTGACCGCGGTGTTGGAAGCAGCCGGCTCGAGCCTCGATCGGGTGGCCAAGACGACGGTCTTCCTTGCCGACATGGCCGAATTTGCGGCCATGAACGAAGTCTACGCCAAGGCGTTCGGTGACCACCGCCCGTCTCGCTCCACCGTGGCGGCCGCCGGACTCCCCCGCAACGTTCGGGTCGAGATCGAGTGCATCGCCGTTCGGTGACCCTTGGGGGCGGATCGGGCCTGGTGGCTCGGCCGGTCTTCAAAACCGCGATGGAGGGCCCTCCGGGCGCTCCGGTGGGTTCGATTCCCACACGCTCCCGCCACCGCGGCGCCGTTGGCGCCGCGGCGGCTTTGGTCTTGGTAGCCCTGTTCAGCAACCCACGGCTGGCTGCGCAGAGCCCGCCGCCGGCCGCGCCGCCGCCGATCGACACCCTCAATCCGCTGGCCCGGCCGGTCAAGCCGCTCAAGTCGTTCTTCATGTCGCTGGCGGTTCCGGGCTGGGGCCAGGCCCGGATGGATCGGAAACTCACCGGCGCCATCTTCGTGTCGCTCGAAGGATTGTCGCTCGGGATGACGGTGAAGACCATTCGCGAACTGAAGTACCTCAGCCGGGTGGAGGCGGACAGTGCTCGCAT
>CADEGB010000449.1 GCA_902826755.1 uncultured Gemmatimonadota bacterium | reverse complement strand
ATCGTCACAGGCCACAGTGGCAAGAGCAGGACTCCAGCTACGGCCACCACCGGCCCCGCCACCAGCACATCCAGGGTACGCGATGGACCGACTTGAATCGATCAAGAGGCATGGACTCGCGAGCGTTCCGTTCGACGTTCCGGCAACATGGCGGGCAAAGGTGATCGCGGACCTGGAGCGGTTCGTATCCGCGACGCAGTTCCCGAAGCACGTCTCGACCATCGAAGCAAGCAACATCGTGGTCGCTAGGGTTCTGGAGGTCCTTTCGCCATTTCGTGAACAGCAGGTTCGCGAACGGGAGAAGAAGGAAGCCGAGGAACGGGGCCGCTCGCGAGTCGCCACACTCAAATCCCATGGTGGCACCTACGCGATCAGAGAAACGGCCGACTGGGACTGGTCTGCCCAATTGGAGGCCCGTCGTGAGGTTGCGAAGGAGTTGGAGGTGAAGATCAAAGTGGATTGGTCGGAGCGAGACGTGGAGAAGCTGGTGGACGAAGTGCTTGACGATTGGGAGGACGACGAGAATGAGAACGAAAACGACGACGGAAACGACGAGGACGAACGGGATGATTGGGACGAGGAGGAGTAACATGTCGAAACCTCGGGAAACCTGGGAATCTGCGGGCCGAATCTAGGACTCGGATCCCAGGATTGCCCTCTGGATTTTGGCCCGGATTTTCGACCGTGCAGCCCGGCACTCAAATCCAGGTAACGATCCCGGACGGATTGCCGGGCTGGTTGGTCGCGTTCCTTACCGAAGCCCTGCGGGAGAACCGCACCTTGGAGGACAACGGCGCCCACCAGGCAGCCGCGGCTCGGGTCGCGTTGCTCAACCGCCTGATTGGTTCGGCCCACGCGCACCTCAACGACGAACTGAGCGCCGACCAGGCCGCGGCTCTCACCGGGTGCCATCCCGAGACCATTCGCCGCGCGGTTCGCGACGGAGCCATTCCCGATCTGCGGTCCAATCCGAGGGGCCACCATCGAATTCGCCGGGGTGACCTCGACAAGCTTGCTGGTCACCGACCGGGGCGATATGATCCCCATGCCGATGCCCAGGACATCGCCAGACGACGGAGGTCTCGATGAAGAGAACCCGACGCCGTGGCTGGTCGAAGTCCATCGGCGAACGCGGGCACCGGGTAAGGCTGTATGAAGCCAGGCCCGGCGGGCCCATCATGCGATCGATTTGGATAAATGGAAAGGAGGACAGAAAGAGCCTGGGCCATCGGGATCGTGAACTCGCGACCCGGGACGCCTACGAAATGCTGAGCGATCTTGCGGCGACCGAACGTGCCGCAGCCGAGGAGAGCCTAACACTCGGAATGCTTCGGGACATGTATCTCGAAAGCCCGCAGCATCGGTCAAAAAAGGAACCGACCCAGAAGCACGACGAGCAGAAGCTCAAGCGGGTGGTGGCATTTCTCGGACCGAGCCGCAACGTCACGAGCTTGTCAGAGTCGGATGTTCAGCGATTCACGATCGCCAGAAGAGCAGCGGATAGGCAGCTCGAACATGTCGCGGCAGAACGAGCGGTGAGTGACCGCACCGTAGAGGCGGACCTCAAGATCCTGGTTGGCGCCCTTAATTGGGCGCGGCGTGAGCGGACCAGCGCTGGCCACCGGTTGCTGAAAGAGAATCCTCTCTTTGGTGTCCGGTTGCCGAAGGAACAGAATCCGCAGCGACCGGTCATGAACCACGATGTCTACCAGAGGCTCGCTGGAGTCGCGTCGAAGGTTGACCCGCTGCTCGAATTGGCACTCATCGTGGCGGAAGGCACCGGTCGCCGCCTCTCGTCATGGCGGAACCTACGGTGGGATGACGTCGATCTTCAGGCCGGGACGATTCGTTGGCGGGCTGAGTTCGACAAGAATGGCTATGAGCAGGTAGTACCGATGAGTGAGGCAGTCTCGAAGGCGCTGCGCGACGCGAGGAAGGCTCAGGCAGCGATTGGTGCCTCGCCGGTATTTCCGGCGCCGCAGGACCCGACGAAGCCGTGTGATCGGTACTTACTGGACAGGTGGCTACGACGGGCGTTTGAAAAAGCGGAACTGACCCCCCTCAAGGGCGGGCTTTGGCACACACTGCGACGGAAATGGGCAACCGAGCGGAAGGGGTATCCGGTCAAGGACGTGGCGGCGGCGGGTGGATGGCGCGATGAGGGAACAATCCTCAAGTCGTACCAGCAGGTGGACCCGGAGACGGTGAAGCAGGTCGTTCTTCACCCGACGCGGCGGTTGACGGGGACCTAGAAACTCGCAACGCAACTCACAACAGGCAGTGCTGAAAGCGCGAAACCCCACAGCGGAACGCACTGTGAGGCTTCACGTTAAGGGATCGGGGCGCCGGGATTTGAACCCGGGACCTCCTGCGCCCAAGGCAGGCGCGCTACCGGGCTGCGCTACGCCCCGCTTCCACGACGAAGGGCCAAGATAGCCGCTCGCCTGGCCGGGACGAAGCCCGGATTCGCGGCTATCGACCCCGCCCCGACCCCGGCCGGCCGCTCACCCGGGGACCGGCTCCGAGGCGCGCCCGGAGATAACCCTCGACGATCTCCCACTGCTTGTCGGGCGGATACGCCTTGGGTCGGAGCACGAAGCCAAGCCCGATTCCGTCGGACAGGGCCACGAGGGTATCGGCCTCGACCCCCGGGTCGATGTCGGCGGGCACGTCGCCGGTGGCCTGCAGCGCCTTCAGTTCGGTAGCGAAGCGATCGTTGAGAATCTCGAGCCGCCGCTGGTGCTCCTCCCGCAGCCGTTTGTTGCTCATGGCGAGCCCGACGAACGAAATCCAGAGCCGCCAGCCACTGATCTCCCGCGGCCCCTGCGGCAACGTGGTGGCGAGTATCCGCCGAATCCGGTCGAGCCCGGTCGACCCCTGGAGGGAGGCGTCCATGTTGCGGATGATCGCGGCGCCGAGCCGATCGAGCGCGAACAACAGCAGCTCGGCCTTGTCCTTGAAGTGATAGGTGACGACACCGGTGGTGGCGTCGAGTTCCTTGGCGATGGCCCGTACGCTGGCTTTGTGGAGGCCATCCCGGAGGATGACCCGCCAGGCGGCCTCGGCGACTTCTTCTCGGGTGAAGGTCCTGCCCGCCACGCGCGCCACAGTGCCTCACTCTCGACAGAGAAAGCAACAACTGTTATTTTAAGCCAATGTTCACCGCGGTCAAGCGGTTCCCAGCCCGCCCCGATCCAAGGTACGACGCCTGGGTGGTCTCCCACCAGTTGCGGTCGACCGTCGCCCTGTCACCACGGAGTCGTCGCGTGGCCGTCATCGATCCTCGCCCGCTGATCCGCCGGCTCGGCGTCGTCCTCGCCGTGGCCGGCTGCGCCAAGACGCCGGCGCCGCCCGTCGAAGCACCGTTCGCGGTCCGGCTCGACAGTGCGGTCACCGACGCTCTGGCCAAGCGCGATCTGCCCGGCGCCGCGCTGGTCGTGGTGCAGGATGATCGGATCACCTACGCCCGGGGCTTCGGTCACGCCGACCTCGCGAGCGGCCGCCCCTATACCGACACGAGTCACACGGTCATCGGATCGACATCGAAGCCGATCACGGCGTACAGCGGCATCGGAATCTCCTTGGCACGGCAA
>CADEGB010000448.1 GCA_902826755.1 uncultured Gemmatimonadota bacterium | reverse complement strand
AGGAGGAATCGACGATGCTGCTCGAACGGATTCACCACGTGGCCTACCGTTGCCGCGACGCCAAGGAAACGGTGGAGTTCTATCGCGACGTCCTCGAGATGGACTTCGTCCTCGCCATCTCCGAAGACCGGGTCCCCTCCACCAAGGAGCCGGACCCGTACATGCACATCTTCCTCGATGCGGGCCAGGGAAACATCCTCGCGTTCTTCGAGCTCCCCAACTCGCCGCCGATGGACCGCGACCACAACACGCCGTCCTGGGTCCAGCACATCGCCTTCAAGGTGAAGGACATGGCCACCCTGCTGGCGATCAAGGCCAACCTCGAACGGCGGGGGCTCGAGGTGGTCGGGCCGACCAACCACGAGCTGTTCCATTCGATCTACTTCTTCGACCCGAACGGTCACCGGATCGAACTCGCCGCCGACACCGCCGATCCGGAGATGCTCCGCAAGCTCCACGAGATAGCGCCCAAGATGCTGGAGGACTGGACCCGGACCAAACGCACGGTCAGGGACGCCGCCTGGGTCCACTCGAAGGAGTTGAGCGCCGGAGTCTAGCGTCCCACGGAGTCAGCCCTCCGGCGTTGACGGGGCCGATCCGGGTCCGTATTCTCGAATACGGTACTCGGGCCGGCCCCGCGGCATTGAGGTCCCACCCTGGGAATACCCCCACGAAACACCGGACGAACCTCGATCAGGGTATCCATGGCAGACCATCCTCAACCCGGCGCCGTCGTGTTCGTATCCGATCCGGCGCGGGTCGCCGCGTTCTACCGCGATGTGGCGGATATGACCGTCGTCCATGCCGACCCCCAGCACCAGGTGCTCCAGATCCCCGGGCTGCAACTGACGGTTCATGCGATCCGGGGCGCCGACCCCGTGGCCGAACCGGCGCAACCGCGGGAAGACTCCTACCTCAAGCTCTGCTTCCCGGTGGCCAGTATCGCCGCCGCACGGGTCACTGCCGCCGCCCGGGGCGGCCTGATTCGGCCGGTGGAGGCCGAGTGGCAGGCTCGCGGCTTCCGAGCCTGCGATGGACACGACCCCGAAGGCAACGTCATCCAGGTCCGAGAAAAGGCGAGCTGACAACCTCCCCCGGACGGCCGCCGGTCAGTTGCCGACGGGGTACTCCGGCGGCGTGGTGATCCGATACCCCGAAGGCGGGGTCTGACCCAGGAGATGCTCCACGAAGTAGTCCCACCGCCGGCGCCGGAAGTACGGACTCGCCATCATCGCGTGGTTCCCGTTCGGCAGGACCAAGAGGTCGTAGTCCTTCTCCGCTTTGGTGAGCGCGTCGATCAGCTGGATGGTGAGCGCCGGAGCCACATTGTCATCCATGTCGCCGTACGCCAGCATCAACTTCCCCTTCAGATTCGCCGCCAGGCTCGGGTTGGCCTGCGCCAGGTAGTTGTCGCCCGCGGGCATCCCATGGTAGGTCTCACCCCAGACCGAGATGTACCCCCGCTGATCGTGGTTACCCGCCGAGGAGACCGCCACCTTGTAAACGTCGGGATAGAGCATCATCGCCCGCGCGGACGCAAAACCGCCTCCTGAATGCCCATAGACACCGACCCGATCGAAATCGGCCCACGGGCGGCTCGGCGCCAACTGCTTGAACGCCGCGACGTGATCCTCGAGGCCGCCACCGTTCTCGAGGCGGCCATAGGAGTAGTCGTGGAACGCCTTGGACCGGAGCGGCGTGCCCCGACCGTCCAGCTGAATCCCCACGAGGCCCAGCTCAACCAGCGCCCGATGATCCCCACCAGGCTCGAAGGCCTTGGGCATCTTGATGACCTGCGGGCCCGGATAGACCTCCTCGATGACCGGATAGCGCTTGGCGGGGTCGAACCCGGTCGGAGTGAAGATGAGGCCATACAGGTCTGTCACCCCATCCGCCGCCTTCACGGAGAACCGCTCCGGCCAGCGCCATCCGGTGGCGAGCAGCCGTGACACGTCGGCGGTCTCGAGGGGAATGACCCGCTTGCCGTCCAGCGACCGGACCACCGTGACCGGGGCCAGATCCGCCCGACTGAACCGATCGAACACCCACCGCCCGCCCGCGCCTAACGCCAACTCGTGCTCGGCATCCTCGGGCGTCAGCAGCGTCAGACCCGACCCGTCGAAGTTGATCGCGTAGAGGTGCCGATAGTAGGGATCCCGCCCCGGCTCCCGTCCCCCCGCCGTGAACCAGACCCGCCGGGCCGCGTCGTCGACCTTGACGATCTCGCGAACGACCCAGTTGCCCGAGGTGATCGGCGTCTTGACGGCCCCGCTCGCCTGGTCGAGCAGGTACAGGTGAGCGTACCCGCTTCGCTGCGAGAACCAGACGACTTCCCGCTGGTCGGTCGTGACCCGGATATTGGGGCGTTGACCGATGGCCAGCGAGGCCTCCACCATCGTCGAACCGGCCTCCTCGGCCACCGTTCTGGTCGCCCCGGTCCGACCGTCGATTTCGCGGAACCGGAAGGCCTTCCCTCCCCGGGCCGGATCCAAATAGTACGCCCGGGTTCCGGCGGAATCGGCCCACCACGCCTGACTGAACGCGATCGACGGCTGGTACGGCACGATGACCGGTGGCGCGGCGACGTCGGTCCGGCGACCGTCCGCGGCATCGAAGATCACCCAGGAACCGATGGCCACCGAGTCGCCCGGCATCGGAACGGCAAAGGCCCAGGACTTCGGCCGCTGCCCCCCGGAATGGACCGACTGCAGCAGATGGGTCTCCGGTACCCGGCGCTGATCGACCCGCTGAACGAGAATCCGTTTGGAGTCCGGCGACCAGAGCGCCACCGGCGGCTGCGGCCACCCGAGCCGCTGGCTCGAGACCCAGACGGTGTTGCCTTCCACCGAGCCACCGTACTCGTGCCGCTTGACGCCGTCGGTCGTGAGGGCCCGCCGCTCGCCCGTGGTGGTGTTGCGGATCCAGAGGTTGTGGTTCTCCAAGGCCAGCGCCCACCGGCCGTCGGGCGACGGCAACTCAGACGGGTTCGCGGCCGGGGTCGCCGTCGAGTCACATTGGTACCGCCCGAGGTCGCAGCGCCACGATTTGCCCCGCGCCGCCACGACGATCGACACGGACTTGGCGTCGTCCCGCCAGGTCAACGTCTCGAACGGGAGCGCGGCCGCTGCGAACGTCGTGTCAGCCGCCCGCCCGAGTGCCGTCGCCAATCGGGCATGATCGAACGCCGGCCGGCGAATGCCCCGATCCGGATCGACGTAGAGGAACTCCGCGCCAGTCGCCGTGCGAACCCGGTACCAGAAGCGATCGGTCTCCCCGATCCATTGGGGCGCGATCTGGTCCCGCAACACCATCGAGTCGGCCCGCCGGGACAACCGCAGCTCGGCCCGGGCGTACGTCGCCGCCGTGACCTGGGCGGGGAGCCCCGCGGGGGTAACCACCATCGTCAGGGTCGAGAGGAGGAAGGGCACCAGCCGTCGCATCGGCAACCTCGCGCATTCGGGAAAGGCCCGGCACCGCCCTCGAGGAACGGCCGGTGGCGCGGGACGTCGCTGCTGGATACAATAAGGGATACAATTCAATCTAACCGCCGCCACCTCGGAGTCGCCATGTTTCGGACGATCGCCGCCCTCACACTG
>CADEGB010000447.1 GCA_902826755.1 uncultured Gemmatimonadota bacterium | reverse complement strand
GGGGTCTGAGCGACGGCGGCGGATACTCCGGCGGCGGCGAGCGCCGCGACGATCAGTCCTCGGATCGGGCGGCGCATCCCACGGCGTCCACGGTAGTGCCGCTGGGCGTGCCCGGGCAGCGATCGATCCCGTCGAACACGCCATCGCCGTCCTGGTCGGTGGGGCAGCCCCGATCGTCGACCAGGGCCCCGCGCGGCGTTTCGCGGCAGCGGTCGCGCCGGTTGCCGACCCCATCCTGGTCGTCGTCGGCGTCGACGCCGCCCGCCGACCTTCCGCCCATCACCGAGATGCCGAGACTCCCGCCGAACGAGGTGTAGGAATAGGCCGACCGGTTCCGCACCATCGCCTCGGCTCGCACCGACACGCCGCCGCTGACCGGGACGCGAAATCCGCCGGCCGCCGTGAGGGCCGAATGGGACGAGCAGGGGATGGCGTTGAAGACACAGTTCTTCTGGACCAACTTGCCGAAGCCGCCCCGGACGTATCCGGTGCCGCCGCCGATCGGAATGTTGTAGAGCAGACTCCCAGCCAGGTGAAAGAGCTGGAATCGATTGTCGATGGAGGCGTTCCGCGGATTGGTGAAGTCGAACTGGCCCTCGACCTCGAAGTTGGCCGGCAGCCAGATTCCGACCCGGGCCCCGGCGCCGAAGCTTCGGAGTCCGTCCATGGTGGTCGTCTTATTGTGCCAGACTCCCAGCGCCGACACCTCGATCGCGCCGGGGCGCTGGGCGGCAACCGGGGTCGAGCAAATCGTCGCGGTCAGTCCCAGCCAGATCGAGGTCGAGAGGCGCATAACGTTATAAATAGGCCACTTAGAAATTTCTGACAAGCAGGTCACGGAGCCCAATCCGACCTTGGCGGGGGCGGACCGATTAACTAGCATACCACGCCGGCCGATACTCCGACCATCGCGAGGAGGACCTGATGCAGGTTTCGATCCAGTACTGCCTCCAGTGAAGCTACCAGCCCAGGGCCGCCAGGTTGGCGGCCGAGTTGGCGGAGGCCTTCCCCGAGGTGAAGGTCACGCAGATCCCGTCGAGCGGGGGCGTCTTCGACGTCAAGGTCGATGGGGTCCTGGTCTTTTCGAAGAAAGCCGTCGGGCGCCACGCCGAACCGGGTGAAGTCGTTCGACTGATCAACGCAGGCGGGAACGCCGGTTAGGCGGTTACCGCCTCCAACACGCGCCAAGGGAGCCAGGATCGCGATGCGGATTGCCATCTCGACCGGCGGCGGAGACGCCCCGGGACTGAACGCCGTGATCCGGGCGGTCGTGCTGTCGGCGCACCAGCGGGGCTGGCAATGCCTCGGGATCCGCCGAGGTTACGACGGACTGTATCGCCGCGGTGGCCGGTTTACGTTCGCCTACGCCAAGCCGTATGGCGGCCAGGACCGGCGCCGGGGTGAGCCCCGCGGCGGCCTCATGCACCTCGGCCCCGATCAGGTCCGTGGCATCACCCACCTCGGCGGCACCATTCTCGGCACCACCAACCGGGGGAATCCATTCCACTGGCCCACCCGGATGCCGGATGGCTCCACCAAGGAGATCGATCGGTCCGACGAACTCGTCGAGGCGTTCCGGGAGCACCAGCTCGACGCGCTCGTCGCCATTGGCGGCGACGGGAGTCTGACGATCGCCCATGACCTCTGGAAGAAGGGGATTCCGGTGGTCGGGGTGCCGAAGACGATCGACAACGACGTGGTCGGCACCGAGGCCACCTTCGGATTCGACACCGCCGTGTCGACCGCCACCGACGCGCTCGACAAACTCCACACCACCGCCGAGAGCCACGATCGCGTCATGGTGGTGGAGCTGATGGGCCGGTACGCCGGCTGGATTGCGCTCCACAGCGGACTGTCGGGCAGTGCCGACGTGATCCTGATTCCCGAGATCCCCTTCGACATCGACAAGGTGTGCGAGAAGATCCGGGCTCGGGAGCTGGCCGGCCGGAACTTTTCGATCGTGGTGGTGGCGGAGGGTGCCCGTCCCGCCGACGGACGGGTGGCCCTGCTGGAAGCCGCCAAGACTGGATCGGTGGAGCGGCTCGGCGGCATTGCCTCGCAGGTCGCGGCCGCGATCACCGAAAAGACCGGCAAGGAGACCCGAAGTCTGGTCCTCGGTCACCTCCAACGCGGGGGCTCGCCGACGACGTTCGATCGACTGCTGGCCCTCCGGTTCGGTTCGGCGGCGGTTCGCGCCATTGCCGAGGGCGATTTCGGCTCGGTGGTGGTCTATACGCCGCCGACCGTGAGCCGGCGCCCGATCAGCGACATCATGGGCAAGCAGAAGCTGGTGCCGCTCGACAGCGGGATCATCCTGACCGCCAGGAATCTCGGCGTGTCCTTCGGCGACTGACGCCTAGCCGACGAAGGGCTGTTCCGGACCCCGCAGCGACGACCCGGCCGGCGGTCGCCAGCCCAGATGTCGGTCGATCAGCCCAGCCACCTCGAGGTCCTTGGCCGTGATGCCGCCGGCGCTGTGGGTCGAGAGCGTCACGGTTACCCGAGGCCACGTCACCAGCAGGTCGGCGTGGTGATCGGCCGCCTCGCAGATGAACGCGATCGCGTTGGCGGTCAGCATCGACCCCCGCCATCCATCGGTCCTGTACACCCGGCGGATCGTGTCCCCGTGCAACTCCCAGCCAGGTAACGCGGCCAGGGCCGCGGCCACCTCGGACGGATCGAGCTTCCGGTCTCCCATCATCGGACCTCCTCGAGAAGCAGCGCGAATCGGCCGCTCTGACCCGGACTCTCCTCGACGTCCACGAGGACGCCGGTGACTCCGCCACATCCCTCGGAGCCGAGTCCGGCCACGACCGCGCGGGCCAGATACTCGGCCAGCAACTCGGCGGTGGTGTCCGACACCGGGACCGCCGCCACATGAGCGGTCGGGAACTGGAATCGGCGGGCGCCGCGGTACTCGACGACCGTGGCATTGCCCTCGGTGCGAAGGACCACCGCGGGGTTCCCGGTCGGGACCAGCACCCGGTGGTCGATCGCGTCGATGACCGGCCGGAGAATCTTCTTGACGACCGCGAAATCGACCACGAAGCCCGTGCTCCGATCGACCAGGCCATCGACGACCACGGTGACGACGTAGTTGTGGCCGTGGAGCGCCTCGCACTTGTGGCCGGGGATGGTCAGGAAATGGGCGGCCGAGAAGGTCAGGTAGTCCTTCGACACCGACACCGAGAACCCGCCCCGTCGCGCATCTGTCATCGTCCCCTCCCGCCTCGAGATCTGGTCATCCGCCCGAAGGCTCAGGTTGCCATTGCTGACTCGCCGCGGCCGCGCGACGGAATGGTGCCAGGGCCAGCCGGAAGGTCACGGCCGCCACGGCCAGGCCCGCCACCGTCACCACCAGGAGCGAGTCGCCGATGCGGAGATCGTCCTTGAAGACGTAGTCGGTCAGGCCCGCCACGAAAAAGGGCCCCAGGGTCTGGCCGATCAGGTTGACCATGAACAGGTAGAGCGCCGAGGTCTGAGCGCGCATCGGCACGGGCGAGATCTCCTGAATCGCCGCGGCGGCCGCGCCAAACCCGAACGAGGCGAAGAAGGTCGAGGGAATCAGCGCGAACGTCATCCACTCGGTGGGAGCCAAC
>CADEGB010000446.1 GCA_902826755.1 uncultured Gemmatimonadota bacterium | reverse complement strand
CGGCCCAGAGGGGACCGGCCGCCGTTGGTTACCGCGCTGCCATTGCCCCAGCCCGTGTCCGATCGAGCGTTGATCTCGACGCGTTTTGATCTCGAGCGGTTCGGCCTCGTGGCCGGCGACACCCTGATCTACTGGGTCGAGGCCCGCGACAACGCCCCAGCCGGCAACGTGGGTCGCTCCCGCCGGTTCGTCCTGGTGGTGCCGACGGCGGTCGAGGCCCGATCGGAACAGCGGGCCGCCACTCGCGAAGTGGCCAAGACGATCGACTCGCTGGTGGCGGAGAGCAAACAGCTCCAGCGCCAGACGGAGGATTTGAGCCGGGAACGGCAGCGCGGCACCCAGGCGGACAAGGGAGACCCTTCGCTCGCGTTCGAAGACGCCAAGCGGGCCGAACAGGTGGCGGCGGACCAGCAGCAACTGATGGATCAGGCTGAGCAGCTCGACCAACAACTCGAGGAACTGCAGCGATCGAGCGAGAAGAGTGGCCTGGCGGATTCGTCGTTCCGCCGGCAGCTCGACGAGATCCGGGAGCAGCTCGACAAGGCGATTTCGCCCGAGATGCGGAAACGGCTCGAGGAGTTGCGCGAGTCCCTCAAGAACCTCGATCCCCAGGGAACCAAAGACGCGCTCAAGAAACTGTCCGAAGCCCAGCAGAAATTGAAAGAAGCTCTGGAACGGACTCGGGAACTGTTCAAGCGGGCGGCGCTCGAAGGCGAGCTGACGGCGCTCGAACAGGAGAGCAAGGACCTGACTCAGCAGCAGGAGGCGTGGAACGAGCAGGTCGCCACTCGCGACAGCGCGGCTTCGGCGGCAGAGGAGCAGGCGCTCTCGGAACGGGCTGATTCGGTGGCGCAGGGACTCGAACAGGCCTCCAAACAGGTGTCGGAAGAGCGGAAGGAGTCGCTCGAGGAAAGCTCCCAACAGGCCCGGCAGGCCGCGCAGAACATGCGAAACGCCGCCCAGTCCGCCAAGAGCGGCAAGAAGGCCCAAGCCAAGCAGCAAGGCGAGCAGGCCGCCAAGCAGATGGAACAGGTCCAGAAGGAAGTCGAGGAGCAGCGGGAGCAGCAACAGGACGAATGGCGCCAGGAAGTGATGGACGCACTCGATCGGGCCCTGGCGGAAACCGCCCGGTTGAGCCAACGGCAACTCAACCTCAGCAATTCGATCGGACGGGGCAGCTCGATCGCGCAGTCCCGCCTCGAACAGGGTGTCATCGAGGAAGGCGTCCAGAAGATCATCGAGCAGGTTCTCGCGGTGAGTGGCAAAAACGCCCTGATTTCGCCCCAGATCGGGGCGGCGCTGGTCCAAGCTCGCCTCCAGATGGCGCGGGCTCGGGAGGCGGTCTCCTCGGCATCGGCGAACATCCGGGAGGCGGCCGAGCAGGCGGGGGAAGCCGTCGACGCGCTCAACGTCGCCGCGTTCCAGATGCTCCGGTCGAAGGACGACGTGTCCGGTTCGTCGTCGGCGTCCGGACTGGCGGAAGCGATTCAGAAGATGCAGCAGATGGCGGGCCAACAGGGGAGTATGAGCCAGGAGGGGCAGAACCTGCTGTCGATGCTTGCCGGTCAGCAGCAGATGCAGGCGCAACTCCAGGCGC
Source organism: uncultured Gemmatimonadota bacterium (assembly GCA_902826755.1). GTDB lineage: Bacteria > Gemmatimonadota > Gemmatimonadetes > Gemmatimonadales > GWC2-71-9 > SHZU01. Next base: position 2,011 of record CADEGB010000446.1, on the reverse strand, counting down.
TGGCGCAGCGGCAACGGCAGATGGCGCAGGACCTCGAACGCCTTCGGGCCGAGACCCAGATGCCCGGCAGCCGGGATCTGGCGGAGGAGGCCCGGGAGCTGGCCCGGAAGCTGGAGGCAGGCCGGATCGACCGGGAAACGGTCGAGCGCCAGGAGCGACTGTTCAAACGGATGCTCGATGCGGGCCGGACGCTCCAGGGCGAGGAAAAGGACGAGAAGAAGGAACGCCAGAGCGAAGCGGCCACGGGCGACTCGCTCAGCATTCCGGCGCCCCTGCGCCGCCTGATGGATCGATCCGGTCAGGTTCGGTTGCCGAGTTGGGACGAACTGCAGCGGCTGTCGCCCGAAGAGCGGCGGTTGGTGACGGATTATTTCCGGCGGTTGACCGAACGGGGCGGTCCCGACCGATGAGACGGTGGCTCGTCCCGGTACTCCTGGCGGTGACGGCCTCGACCGCCGTCGGGCAGGCACAGCGACCGGCCGCCCCCGACCCGATGGCGCGCGCGTTCGACCTCGAGCGGCGGGGGCAGCACACGGCCGCCGCCGAGACCTATCGGTCCATCCTGGCGACGAACCCGGTGGACCTGGGGGCGTTGCTGGGCCTGGAGCGGTCGTTGGCGCCGACCGCCAACCTGATCGGGATGCTGCCGGATCTGCGGCGGGGTCTGGCCGGTGGGGCCCCGTCGGCCGCGCTCTACGCCCTCGCGGTCCGGGTCTACACCTCGGCGACGCTTCCCGACAGCGCCCGGGCCATGGTCGAGCGGTGGGTGGTCATCGAGCCGGCGTCCGAGGCGCCCTATCAGGAGTGGGGGGCCGCGGCGTTAGGCGTCCGCGACCGGGCCGTGGCCAAGACCGCGTATCGGCTGGGGCGGGAGCGGCTGGGGCCCGACGCGCTCGCGGGCGAGCTGGCCCAGCTCGCGACGATCGAGTCGGACCATCCCACGGCGGTCACTGAATGGCTCCGGGCGGTCGGGAAAGCGCCGGGCTACCGCTCGGCGGCGGTGGCCATGCTGGCGCAGGTGCCGGTGGCGGGGCGGCCGGCGGTGTTGCGGGAACTCGAAAAGGCCCGGGGCGCAACGGCCGAGCGGATCGCCACCGCGCTCACGATTCGGTGGGGCGATCCGGTCGGCGGGATCCGCCGGCTCGAGCGGGCCATGCCGCTGCTCGGAGACCAAGCCGTCGAAGCGCTCCAGGATGCGCTCGACGATGTCCGGAACGGGGCGGGTCGGGAGGCGGGGATGGCTCGAGGGATCGGCCTCGAGTTGCTGGGCGTCCAGGTGCCAGCGCAGGCCACCCGGTTCTGGCTCGAGTCGGCCCAGGCCTACGCCGACGCGGGCGATCAGGGCTCCGCGCGTCGGATGCTGGGCCGGCTCGCCACCGATCCGAAGGCATCGCCGACGATGGCGGCGTCCGCCACCTCGACGTTGGTGGCGGTGCTGGTGGGCGAAGGCAAGATGGAGGAGGCCACTCGTCAGTTCGGCCAGCTCAAGGGTGTTCTCAGCGAGGACGAGCGGGCCTCGCTCCAGATTCGAGTGGCGGAGGGCTGGATCCGGACCGGCAAGTTGGACCGGGCGGAGCAACTGGTGGCGCAGGACAGCACGGTTGAGGGGTTGGCCGTGCGGGGACGTATTCGCCTGTACCTCGGCGATCTGGGCGCGGCGGCGGAGCTCCTCCGGGCCGCCGGGCCGTTTGCCGGGGCGCGCGACGCATCCGTGTCGCGGACGGTGGCCCTCGCGTTGATCCAGGTCCTCGAAGCGGACAGCCTGCCGGTGCTTGGCGCCGCGCTGCTCAAGCTCGAGCAACGCGACAGCGTCGGAGCGGGGCGGGAACTCGAATCCGTGGCCGCCACGCTGCCCCCTGAACGGGGGGGGGCCGAGGTGCTCCTGCTGGCCGGCCGGGTCCAGGCAGGAGGCGGCGGGCGGGCTGGCGCGGAGGCGGTCTTCCGCCGAGTGGCCGATTTGAAGATCCCCGCGAGCGCCGCGGCGGCGGGATATGAACTCGCCAGGATTCTG
>CADEGB010000445.1 GCA_902826755.1 uncultured Gemmatimonadota bacterium | reverse complement strand
AACCCGTTCCTTGGCGGCCACGGCATCGTGGAACGCCTCGTCTACTCGATCGAGGGTCAGCGCGTCGAGGTTCTCGTGCAGTTCGACCAGCACCCGGTGGCTGTCGGGGCGGACCGGTGGAACCGCCGGTGCGGTCTGCGCCTCGACGTCGGTGACATTGACGAGGAGAAGGGCGTGAAGCGCGGCCAGGGCCCGGCCTGACTCCGAGATGATGTTGGGCATCGGGATTCCCTGTTCCCGACAAATGGTGCCCAGGCCATAGATGATGTCGTTGGCGTACTCACGCGGGGTGTAGTTCATGCTCGCCGGACGGGTGGTCCGAGAGCCTTCGTAATCGACCCCGAGGCCGCCGCCAACGTCCACGTGCGTCAGGTCGAAGCCGAGTTCCCGAACCTCGACGTAATACCGACCGATTTCCTCGAGGGCTGCCTTGACGTAACGAATGTCGGTGATCTGGCTCCCGAGATGGAAGTGAAGGAGCCGGAGCATCGATCGTTTGCCGAGTCCGTCGAGGCGCTCCAGCAGCCGAAGGACCTGAGGCGCGCTGAGTCCGAACTTCGACTTCTCGCCGCCACTCTTGGCCCACCGACCGGAGCCCTCGGTGGCCAGCTTGATCCGGATCCCGATGGTCGGTTCGACGCCCATCTCCTCGCTGATCCGGAGCACGACGTCGAGTTCCGAGGGCTGCTCCAGCACGACGAAGACGGTGTGGCCGAGCTTCTGGGCCATCAGGGCAAACCGGAGGAACTCCTCGTCTTTGTACCCGTTGCAGACGATCAGATGGTCGGTCCGATCGGTGATCCCGAGCACCGCCTGCAGTTCGGGTTTGCTGCCGCACTCGAGACCGAGGCCAAACTCGGCCCCGAACTGGACGATCTCCTCGACCACGTGCCGTTGCTGGTTGACCTTGATCGGGTAGACCGTGGTGTACTTGCCCTCGTAGTTGAACTCTTCGATGGCCCGGGCAAACTCCGTCGCCAGGAGCTCGACCCGCGATTGGAGAATGTCGGAGAACCGGACCAGGAGCGGCAACTGGATCCCCTGGGCGCTGAGGTCGAGCGCCAGGCGGAACAGGTCGAGCGAGTTGCCATTCTTCGGATTCGGATGGACGGTGACATGGCCTTCGGCATTGATCCGAAAAAAGCCCTGACCCCACCCCAGCATGTTGTACAGCTTCTCGGCGTCCTTGACGGACCAGGCGGACGAAGTGTTGATCGTGACCTCCAGAAAGCGGGAACCGCGAAAGGGGCTCAATTTACGGGGAGAGGCCCGGTGGGGGGAGAGGGTCGGCTATCTTCCGCGCCATGAACATGGAATGGCGGACCGAGATCGACGCCGGCGCCGAGGCGCTGTTTTCCTGGCATGCCCGCCCCGGCGCGTTCGAGCGGCTGGTCCCGCCATGGGAGTCGGTGCGGCTCGTGTCGCCCCACCCCGGGATTTCCGACGGGAGTCGGGTGACGCTCGCGATCCGGACCGGTCCGTTCACCTCGACGTGGGTCGCCCGCCACGAGGGGGTCGAGCCGGGCCGCGGGTTCGTCGACGTGCAGGAACGGGGCCCCTTTGCCCGCTGGCGGCACACGCACCGCTTCGAGCCGGCAGCCGAGGGGCGGTCGAGCCTGATCGATCGGCTCGACTGCGACCTCCCCGGGGGTCCGTTAGGCGAACTCGCCGAGCCGTGGCTCCGCCGCAAGTTGAACCGGACCTTCCGTTACCGTCACGCCGTCACGAGGGACGATCTGGCGCTGCACGGTCGCTGGGCCGACCAGCCCCGCCTGGTCGTGGCGATCTCGGGGGCCTCCGGGCTGATCGGCTCGGCCCTGGCGGCGCTCCTCACGTCGGGCGGGCACCGGGTGGTTCGCCTGGTCCGGCGTCCGCCCCGGGCGGGCGAGATCCAGTGGGACCCCGACGCGGGCCAGCTCGCGCCGGATGCCCTCGCGGGCGTTGACGCGGTGGTCCACCTGGCGGGCGAGAGCATTGCTGGTTCCCGCTGGTCGCCCGCGCAGCAGGAGCGGATTCGGTCGAGCCGGGCGCGCGGAACCGAAACGCTGGCCCGCGCCATCGCCGCCGCCACGCCGCGACCGCGGGTGCTGGTATCGGCCTCCGCGGTCGGGCTCTACGGCGACCGCGGCGCCGATCCCCTCGACGAGACGGCCGTCCCCGGCGCCGGGTTCCTGGCATCCGTGGCCCAGGCCTGGGAGAACGCGGCAGCCCCGGCCCGGGACGCCGGGGTCCGAACCGCGTTCGCCCGGTTCGGCATCGTGCTCACGCCCGCGGGGGGAGCCCTGGCCCAGATGCTGCCCCCCTTCAAAGTCGGCCTCGGCGCGCCGCTCGGGTCCGGCCATCAGTGGATGAGCTGGATCTCGCTCGACGACACCATCGGCGCTCTCCTCCACCTCCTGATGTCCGAGGTCGAGGGCCCGGTCAACGTGGTGGCTCCGGAGGCGGTCACCAACGGCGACTTCACCGACGCCCTCGGCCACGCCGTCCGGCGACCCACCTTCCTGCCCCCGGTGCCTCCGTTTGCGCTCCGGGCCCTGGTCGGGGGCCTTGCCGACGAGGGCCTGCTGGCCAGCACCCGGGTGGTGCCGGCTCGCCTCCAGGCCACTGGCTACCACTTCCGGCACCCCACGCTGGAACTGGCCCTGAGCCATGTGTTGGGCACCAGCCGCCGGCCATGACCCGCAGAGCCGTCGTCCTCCTGAGCGGCGGGCTCGATTCGGCCACTGCGTTGGCGGTGGCCCGAGCCCTCGGACTCGAGCCGTGGGCCCTCAGCTTCCGTTACGGCCAACGCCATGCTGGCGAGATCGAGGCGGCCCGGGCGGTGGCTCGTCATCAGGAAGCCGCCCAGCATCGGATCGTGGATATCGACCTGCGGGCGTTCGGGGGGTCGGCACTGACCGCGGACATCCCGGTTCCTGAGCGGGATCAGGACGACGCGGCCGCCGCCGGGATTCCGATCACGTACGTGCCAGCCCGGAACACCATCTTCCTGTCCTACGCGTTGGCCTGGGCCGAGGTGCTCGAGGCGGTCGACATCGTCATCGGAGTCAACGCTGTCGACTACAGCGGCTATCCTGACTGCCGGCCCGAGTACATCGCCGCCTTCCAGACCATGGCCAACCTCGCCACCCGGAGCGGCGTCGAGGGCAGACCGATCACCGTCCATACGCCCCTCATCTGGCTCTCCAAGGCCGACATCATCCGCCGAGGTCTTGCCCTCGACGTCGACTACGGGCTGACCCGGAGCTGCTACCAGCTCGATGCGGAGGGCCGGTCCTGCGGCCGATGTGACAGTTGCCGAATCCGCCTCAAAGGGTTCGAAGAGGTCGGGGTCCCCGACCCGGCGCCGTACCGACCCGCATGAGCTACGCGGTCAAGGAGATCTACTACACCCTCCAGGGCGAAGGGGCCCAGACCGGCCGGGCGGCGGTCTTCTGCCGGTTTGTCGGCTGTAACCTCGGGAGCGGCCGGGAGGAGGATCGGGCGGCCGCGGTCTGCCGTTTCTGTGACACTGATTTCATCGGCACCGACGGCGAAGGCGGAGGCCGGTTTGCCACCGCGACCGATCTCGGGGCGGCCGTGGCCGCCGCCTGGGGGGGCGCCCGCCACGACGGCCGCCCCCTG
>CADEGB010000444.1 GCA_902826755.1 uncultured Gemmatimonadota bacterium | reverse complement strand
GAAGGCGTTTTCAGCTCCTCCGCGGGTTCGGCCGCCCTCTCGGCGCACGGTCGCACGGAGGCGAAGCGCCTCGATTCGAGGCAACGGGTCGCGTGGTGAGCACCTGCCCGTCTCATGGTACCGCGGACCGCTGGCTGCAATCCAGCCTGGTCCCGAATGGAGACAGAATGAGACCGACGAGTGCAGTAGTTACCACAGGCGCCTTTCCCGCTGGGTCGAGAATGATCCGCGTCGCGATGGCCGGTCTGGTCGCGATCGGCGGCGGAGCGGCCTCCGCGCTGACCGCGCAAGGCGTCCGATACCACTTGACTCCGGCGGTTCATCACTTCGAATGGGATGACAAGCTGGGAATCGGCAATGCGACGGTGCTCGGCGGTCGGCTGGGCGCGACGTTCGGCTCCCTGCTGGGCCTTGAAGCGTACTACTACACCCGCAACGGGGTCCGCACCTCACTCGGACCGACCGGTCTGACGACCCTCACGGGCGGACCCCTGACCGACCAAGATCTCCAGCTTCAACACGCCGGCGCGGACCTCCGATTCCAGATGGGTGCCGGCAGAGTGAGCCCGTTCATCTACGGCGGGGCCGGCGTGCTCCGGCTCGAGCCCGACTCGGGACCGCGCACCGACCAGATCGTCATCAAGTACGGCGCCGGGATCCGGTTCGGCGTCGCCGCGGGCATTGAGGCGCAGCTGTTTGCCGAGAACGCGCAGTTCCGGATCGACCGCTACCGCCTGGCCCGTGGGCCGGCGTCGACCTTTCCCACCGACCCGGACGCCACCAAGCTCCGCGACAACCTGGCGTTCGGCATCGGCCTCGGGATCGGCATCGGCGCCTCCAAGTCTGGCGCCGAGCGGGAGCGCTGGTCGGTCGGGTCGCTCCCGATCGAGCCGTTCGTTGGTCGCCTCGAGTTCGACGAGTCGGCCCTTGGCCATCAGTGGTTCCTCGGCCTCCGGAGCGGCATCGACATCGGGCAGTACATCGGGCTGCGGGCCTTCTACATGAAGGGCGTCGACGATCGGTTCGACGGGACCGCTCCGATCGCGGTGTACGGCGGCGAGGCGCAGTTCAACTTCAACGCCAATCGAGGCCCCGCGCCGTTCCTCATTGCCGGCGCCGGCCGACTCGACTTCGGCTCGGAGTACCGGGACGCCAACGGCGTGGTTCCGGCCGACCGGACCAGCCTGATCCTCGGCGCCGGGCTCGGCATTCGGCTCACCGACCGGCTCCGCCTCAAAGCGGCTGCCCGGGACTTCATCAACACCGACAACGACCTCACCGACGCCTCATTGACCAGCGAACTCCGCCACAACCTGCTGCTGAGCGCCGGCCTGACGTTCGCCATCGGCCGGAGCCGGTCCTCGGCTGACGACGAGCAGCGACGCGACCGGGAGAACGATGAGGTTGCCCGCGACCGGGATCGGGACGACCGGGACCGGAACTACCGCGACCGCGATGACCGCGACCGGAATGTTCGCGGCCGGGACGACCACGAGCGCCGCGATCGCCGTCGCGGTGACGACATCAGGCAGACCGCGTGCGACTCGACGGCTCGGCGCACGCCGTGCTCAATGGACGCCGAGGCAAGGGATCGCGCCGGTCGCACGGATCGCGACCGCCGGGAACCAGACAGCTATGTGTCGGACAAGCAGGCGACCTTTCCGGTCCCCACCGAGGGTGAGATCTACATCCGGTACGGGAAAGCCGGCGAGTCGCGGCGCCCCGACGGCCGACACGCCGAGGACTCGACCCGCCGCGAGCGGGCCGAAAGAGAACTCGAACCCCGGAGGGTGGAGGTGACTCCCCGAGGCGTTGACCCGGTGCCGGTGCCCCGGTCTGACTCGGTCCGAGTCGACGACCGCGCGCCCGCCCGGGCCGACTCGCAGGCCGCCCTGCGGCAGCGCGCGGATTCGATCCGGATTGCCGCCCTGGTCCGCGACTCGATTCGGGCCGCGGAGGCGCGGCCCCTGGCCGAGCAGCCGCAACCCGCTCCCGCGATCGAGCCCGCTCGGCGGGACGACGAGGGCGGCATGATGGCGCTTGGCATGCGGGCCCGCAATCCCGAACTCTACGGTGGGTTCGCCCTCGACTCGCCGAACCAGCTCGTCTTCGGCGGCCTGATCGACCTCCGCCGTCCGGGCAGCACCGGTCCGCTCAGCTTCATGCCGGAGGTCGCCCTCGGATTCGGCGACGGTGGGACCTCGCTGCTGTTGGCGGGGAACGTCGCGCTGCGTCTGCCCACGTTCGGCGTGGGCCGGACCGCCACGATCACCCCCCGCGCCCGTCTGGGCCTCGGCCTCCTCCGGTTCAGCGGTTCGGTCGATGGCGGCAGCGGGACTCAGGGAGTCCTCAACTTTGCCTACGGGGTGACCACCAACGCGCTTGGGGTCGGCGGCTTCGGCAGGCCCCTGGTGTTCTTCGAGCACCAGGGGCTCGACCTGTTCGACTTCAACCGACTGGTCATCGGTTTCCAGTGGCATCGATAGGACCGAGGCGGGAGCGGCGGGGCCGGCTCGCCCCACGACACGGTGCAAGCGGTCGCCATGACGAGGCGCCGAATCTGGCCGTCGCGGAGGCGCCTACCGCACGGCGTGCAGCTCGGATCAGGCCGATTTCGGATAGATATCCGACATCGCCTCTTCCAAAGCCGCTCGCAATTCCCGATCCGACGAGCCGAGATGAAACGCCGCCACGACGGCGGGACGGAGGAGGTCGCGAATCGCGATCGGTCGGTCCTTGGGGGTATCGTCGCGAGGATGGGCCACGAAGGTGCCTCGAGCACGATCGGTAACGACGATGCCCGCCGTTTCGAGGTCGCCGTAGGCGCGGGCAACCGTCCCGGGCGCAACGCCGAGTTCATCGGCGAGTTGGCGAATCGGCGGGAGCCTTTGACCTGGAAGCAGCCGACCGGTCGCGATGGCCTCTTGGATCTGCGTGCCGATCTGCTCGTAGATCAGACTCTCGGACGTGTCATCGAGCTCGATGTGAAGGTTGGCGCTCGGCCCGACTCCCTTCTTGACCAGCGCCCGCATCCGCCCGAGCGTAACCCCGCGCTCGGCCAGCAGCAGCCCCACGACGGATGCCTCATCCGCCAGGACCCCGAGCAGCAGGTGGCCCGACGTCACCGGCGCTTGGTCGAGCCCGCGCGCCTCGTCCACCGCCGCCACCAAGACGTGCTTCGCCTTGCTCGTCCAGGGAATGTGCGCGGCGGGCCGTCCCTTGGTCGATCGCGCGGCTGGCGCGGCCTTCGTCAGTGCTTCGAGCCGTGACCGCAATTCAGTTGCCGCCAAACCGACCGAGGTGAACAGCCGGCTGGCCTCCGACTCAGGGGTGGCAAGAACCGCAAGGATCACCTGCTCCGTGCCGATGAGCGGACTCCCAAGGCGAGAGCACTCTTCCCGGGCTCGCCGAAGGACCAGCCGAAGCTCGTCGCTGAACTGGACGTTGTCGACCCAGCGGCCGGGTCGACGGGATGAGAGGAAATCGAACAGGGAATCGAACACCGGAGGCTCCTCTTATTGTATCGCCGACAATAGTACATCACGACAGTCAATGTAGCAATGCAACTAGTACAAATTGTCCGGGGGGGGGGGGCTTGCTGCCGCTCACCCCGCGCCACCGCTCGGGTTGC
>CADEGB010000443.1 GCA_902826755.1 uncultured Gemmatimonadota bacterium | reverse complement strand
AATGGAGCAGACGGCGGCTGCGCCGCCGCAGCTCATTTGCAGGACGTTATGCCGCCGTCTGGCCTCCGCTCCGTCGCACAGCCCCGTCGTCTTGCATCCGTGTACAACTGTACATACATTGAGCGATGGCGTTCCGGTGGGATCCGGCCAAAGCGCGGGCCAATCGACTGAAGCACGGCGTCGGCTTCCCCGACGCCGTCGGCGCGTTCGAGGATCCGCTCGCCTTGACGAGCGAGGATCCCTATCCCTCCGAGGACGCTTCGTCACCGTCGGGCTCGACTTCCTTGGCCGACTGGTGCTCGTCAGTTGGACTTGGCGGGGTGACGACATTCGCCTGATTTCCGCCCGTCTTGCGACTCCACGCGAGCGGCGCCAGTATGAGGAGGGATAGACATGCGCAAAGAGTACGATCTTGGCGGTGGCCGGCGCGGGCCGGTGGCGCCCGTGGCCAAGGGGAAGACCCGGATCACCATTCGGCTCGACGACGAGATCCTCGACTGGTTTCGGGCCCGGGTCGAGGCGGCTGGGGGTGGCAACTACCAGACGCTCATCAACGATACCCTTCGCCAACTTGTCGGTTCGGAGCGCGAGCCGCTGGAAACGGTCGTCCGCCGGGTGGTCCGGGACGAGCTTCGACGCCAGCCGGCGCGCCGTCGGGCCGGGCGCCGTGTGGCGGCGGCATAACAACGAATTGATGACTGACGGAGGCGCTTCGCGCCTCCGCAGCATAGTTCTGATCCGTTATGCCGCGCGCGACACTCCGCCCTATTCGTGCTGGGAATCTGCCCGCCGTTGACCGCGTACGTACGGCGTACGTATCATTGGGCGCATGAGCGACCTCCGGTTTGAGTGGGACCCCCGCAAGGCGGCGGCCAACCGGCGGAAGCATGGCGTCTCGTTCACGGAAGCCGAGTCGGTCTTTGCGGATGAGCATGCCCTGCTGCTCGATGACCCCGAGCACTCACAGACCGAGGACCGGTTCGTGCTCCTCGGGCTCAGCAGTACGCTCCGGGTCCTCGTGGTGGTCCATTGCTACCGGGCGAGCGAGGCCGTCATCCGGCTCATTTCGGCCCGACGCGCCAACGGAGACGAACGACGGCAGTACGACGAAAGGTGGGCCCCATGAAGAAGCACTACGATTTTGCGAAGGCCAAGCCGAACCCCTACGCTAAGCTCCTCAAGCAGCCGGTGACGATCCGGTTGGACGCGGCCACGGTCGCCTATTTCAAGTCCTTGGCTGCGGACGCCGACCTCCCTTACCAGACGCTCATCAACCTGTATCTTCGAGACTGCGCCGCGTCGGAGCGCCGCCTGGACCTCCGGTGGCGCAAGCGCAAGGCAGGCGCGGCATAACAAGGAATTGGAGTCTGACGGAGCCGCTTCGCGGCTCCGCAGCCCAATTCCAAGCCGTTATGCCGCGTCGCTCGCAGGCCGGCCCTCTGGCGTTCGGTCGGCATGTTGCTGGAGCCGGGCCGAGTCCCTACTCTTCAATGTGTCCGCCATGCCCTGAGGCCGAATGACCCCGACCACCCGAGACCAGGTCCTCGAAGTCATCAAGACGCTGCCGCCTGAGACCTCAGTCGAAGAGGCAATGGAGCGGCTCTATTTCCTTGCCAATATCGAGGCGGGGCTGCGGCAGGTCGAGACCGGCCAAGTCCTTTCCCACGAAGACGTTAAGCGGCGTTTGCTGGATCGGTCGTGACGCGACTTGTTTGGACTGTGCGGGCCGTCGAGAACATTGAGGAGATCAAGGCCCACATTGCCCGGTGTTCACCCCGGTATGCCGCGCTCCATGTGGAGCGACTTTTCGCCGCCGCCGATCGCCTCCAGCGGTTTCCCGAGTCAGGCAGAGTGGTTCCGGAGCTTGATCGCGCCGACATTCGCGAGCTGATCGAGGGCTCGTATCGCATCGTCTATCTCGTCGCCCCAGATGTCGTTCACGTTTTGACCGTGTTTCACGGGGCACGGCTCTTCCCGGCCGGGGACGCGGTATAACAAAGTCGTTATGCCTCAACCCGCCCCCTGCTCGGGGGCTCAGCTCCCCAGCCCGCTGACCCTTGCCTGTTCTCGCGGCCGTCGCCAGTGTTAAACCCATGACCAGCCCGTATCTGGACGCCATCCTCAAGCTGCCGATCCCCGACCGGTTGGATCTGGTCGAGGCGATCTGGGATAGCCTGGCCGAGTCCCCAGAGGCCGAGGCGGCCTTCGCCTTGACCGACGAGCAGCGAGCCGAGCTTGATCGCCGGCTAGCTGAACACTTGGCCGATCCCGAGTCGGCGATCCCGTGGGCGGAGGCGCGCCGGCGCATCGCAGGCGGGGCTTGAGCTTCGCAGTCACGTTTCGGCCACAAGCGCTGGCCGAGGCCCGAGCCGCCCGCCAGTGGTACGACGATCAACGCGCCGGGTTGGGGCAAGACTTTGAACGCGAGGTTGCGCGGGTGGTCGAGCTCCTTGCTCAAACGCCGCTCCTCTTTCCGATCGCGCACGGCGCAACGCGGCGGGCCACCGTTCGGCGGTTTCCGTACGGCCTGTTCTTTCAGGTTCTCGGCACGGAGGTCGTGGTCCTGGCCTGTTACCATCTCCGCCGTCGACCTCGCCGGTGGGGCCGGGTGTCCCGTTGAGGCATAACAAGGAATTGGAGTCTGACGGAGCCGCTGCGCGGCTCCGCAGCTCAATTCCAAGGCGTTAGCCCGCTCCGCACAGGCATCTCGCATGACGTGGACTCTTTGGCGCGGGGACACTCTGCTCGGCCACCTGAGCTTCCGTTTCCCATCAACAAGCCGCCGCGGCTTCAGCGGCCTGTTCCACCCGACCCCTGCGTTTGACGCGGTCGGCCCTATCGCCCAGATGCTCATACCCGGCGAGCCCGAACGCTTGGTGCAAACACTCGAGGGGGAGCCTCGTGGCGTGGTCGCCAGGGGAGACGACTTCGCGAGCCACGCGGTGTCGCTCCAACCAGTCGACCCGAGGGACCTCCTCGCCCCTGGTGACCCCCGGGCGTTGCGGCTTTTCGATCCCGCTGGGCGCGAGCAGGCCAGCAATCTCATCCGGGTCCAGCGACTCGTGGATAGCGCAGGGCCGCTCGACGCGGAGCGGCTGCGGTCCCGATGCCAGCGAGACGGGATTGAGTTCACTGGGTGGCTGCTCTCGACGAGTCTGATTGATCCCAGTTCGCAGGATGCGCTCCCAGGCGGCCCGGGCTACCCCATTGATCGAGTCTGACGAGACCGCCCGACTATCGTGCCATGGTGTGGCGTCGCAGGCGCCGCCGCTACATATTGGCCTTGAGGCCGCGACGGCGCCTGCACGTGGCGGCCTCGAAGCTCATCAATAGGCCGTTAGGCAGCCGGAACCACCTCCCGATCACAAGTGATGTGAACCACCCACGCCGCCGCCTGTGTTCAGGGCTGGCAGCCGGCATCGCGCGGGCCCGCCCCCGGGCACCATCGCGGTAGTGCTCGCCGGGCCGGCCGTCATCCCGACGAGCCACCCGGCGCGACGGTCGGTCCGACCGCTGACGGCGCGCACCGCCGCCACCCCCAAATGGGGAGGGCCGCGGCGATCCGACCCGTTCGGGCAAGCATAACGCGGGCCGGGCGGCTCCAGCGTTCGCCGAGGTGCTCCGACTTCCTCA
>CADEGB010000442.1 GCA_902826755.1 uncultured Gemmatimonadota bacterium | reverse complement strand
TACCTGGGACACCATTGACTGGCTCGTCAAGAACGTCCACGAGTCGAATGGGCGAGTCGGGATGATCGGTTCCTCGTACGACGGGTACGCCGTCGCGATGGGCCTTCTCGATCCCCACCCCGCCCTCCGCGCCGCGGTGCCCCAGGGGCCGCTGCTCGACGGCTGGATGGGTGACGACTGGTTTCACTACGGCGCCTTCCGAACCATGATGCTCGGCTACGCCCATTCGCAGACGGCCCAGCGCGGCGCCGGCGTCATTCCGCCGAGCGACACCTACGACAAGTATGAGGAGTTCCTCCGCGCCGGTTCGGTCGGCGATTACGTCCGGGCCAACGGGCTCGACCAGCTCCCGTGGATTGCTCGAACGCTGGAACATCCGGCGTACGATGCCTATTGGCAGGCGCACGACGTCATCCGACTGCTCGTCGCCAAGCCGTCCCGGGTGCCAACCCTCTGGACCCAGGGTCTCTGGGATCAGGAGGACATGTGGGGCGCCAACCACGCCTGGCGCGCCCTCAAGGCCGCCGGGCATGAAGCGAACAACTGGCTGGTGCTCGGGCCGTGGAACCACGTCCAACTCGGCGGCACCGGCACGTCCCTCGGCCCCAATGCCTGGGGCGAGGAGACGGCCACCACGTACCGTCGCGAGATGCTGCTTCCGTTCCTCGATGAGCACCTCAAGGGCGGCCGGCCGGCCCGTCTCGACCGCGTGGCAGTCTATAACACCGGCGAGAAGCGCTGGGAACGGTTCGCGACCTGGCCCGTGGCCTGCGACAACGGCTGCGCCACGCCGCTCAAGCCGCTCTACCTGGCCGCCGAGTTCGGTCTCTCGTTCGACCTCCCGGCGGCTGCCGCGGCGGGCGACACCTACACCAGCGATCCCGCCAAGCCAGTCCCGTTCCTTCCCCGCCCGATCGTCGATCCGTTCGCGGAACTCGGCGCCGGGACCCTCGGCAGTCCGTACGAGCCGTGGAGCAAATGGTTGGCCTGGGATCAGCGCTTCGTCGATGGGCGCCCCGACGTGCTGACGTACGAGACCCCGGTCCTCACGGCCCCGGTCCGGGTGCAGGGGCTCCCGATTGCCGACCTGCGCTTGCAGACCACCGGTACGGACGGCGACTTCGTCGTCAAACTGATCGACGTCTTCCCGGCCAGCGACCCGGTCAACGCCGCCGTCGGCGGGTACCAGCTCTCGATCGCGCTCGACATTTTCCGGGGTCGCTACCGCGAGAGCTTCGAGCGCCCGACCGCGATCCCCGCCAACACGCCACAGCGGATCCGATTCGAGCTGCCCAACGTCAACCATGTCTTCCAGCCGGGACATCGGATCATGGTGCAGATCCAATCGACGCTCTTCCCGCTCTACGATCGCAATCCGCAGACGTTCGTGCCGAACATCTTCAATGCCACCGCCGCGGACTACCGAAAGGCCGACATTACCGTCCTCCGAGGCAAGTCGCAGGCATCGGCGATCCTCCTGCCGGTCGTCCAGTGACCCGGTCCGACGACATCCTTCCACCTGCCACCTCGGCGAGCCCCGTCATGCTCACGATCGATCAGCTGTCGCACGTCTATCCGAACGGCACCCGGGCCCTCGACGCCGTGTCGCTCGAGATCCCGCCCGGCATGTTCGGGCTCCTCGGCCCCAACGGCGCCGGTAAGTCGACCCTGATGCGGTGCATCGCCACACTCCAGATCCCGACCTCCGGGTCGATTCGGTTCGGGTCGATCGACGTCCTCGCGGATCCCGACTCGCTCCGCCGGACGCTTGGGTACCTGCCCCAGGACTTCGGCGTCTACCCCCGGGTGACGGCCTGGGAGATGCTCGACCACATCGCCGTGCTCAAGGGCTACGCGTCGCGGGGCGAACGGCGAACCGTCGTGGAAACCCTCCTCCATCAGGTCAATCTCTGGGATGTGCGCCACAAGTCCCTGGCCGGCTTTTCGGGCGGGATGCGGCAACGCTTCGGTGTGGCGCAGTCCCTGATCGGCAAACCGCAGCTCATCATCGTCGACGAGCCGACGGCGGGCCTCGACCCCGAAGAGGCCAATCGATTCCTGAACCTCCTGTCGGAGATCGCCGAGAACACCGTCGTCATCCTCTCGACCCACATCGTGCAGGACGCGGCGAACCTCTGCCCCCGGACGGCCATCCTCGTGGGGGGCCGGCTGGTGTGCGATGGATCTCCCCAGGAGCTGGTGGACCGGATGCGGGGGCGGATCTGGCAGAAGACCATCAGCAAGGGTGAACTCGACCTGCATCGGGCCGCCCACGAGGTGATCGCCACTCGCCTTCAGGCCGGCCGGACGGTCATCCACGTGCTGGCGGACGCCAACCCCGGCCCCGGGTTCACGCCGGCGGACGGCAGCCTCGAGGACGTCTACTTCTCGACGCTGTCATCGCTGCGCCGGGCGGCCTGAGGCCCGCGATGCTCACGAACATCGCGCGGTTCGAAGTCCGATACCAGCTGAAGGCGCCGATCTTCTGGATCACGAGCGCGGTCTTCTTCTGGTTTGCGTTTTCGCTCGTCAACAGCGACGAACTCCAGTTCGGTTGGGGCGGCTATGTGGTCCGCAACTCGCCCTACACCACGGCGATGGTCTGTCTGGTGTTGAACATCTTTGCGGTCTTCATCGCCACCACTTTTGCCGCCACCTCCGTCCTCCGCGACGACGAGACCGGTTTCGGCCCGATCATCCGGGCAACACCCGTCACCAGGTTCGCCTATCTGTTCGGGCGGTTCACCGGCGGCTTTCTGGTCTGCTGCCTCGTCTACCTGAGCGTTCCGCTCGGTGCCCTGGTCGGCGCGATGATGCCTGGCCTCGACCCGGAGACGGTGGGCCCGTTCCGGGCGGCACCGTACCTGTACGCCTACTTCGTCCTCTCCGTCCCGACGCTGTTCGTACTCGCGGCCGGCGTCTTCTCGTTCGCGACGATAACCCGATCGATGCTGGCCACCTACGTGGTGGCCCTGATCGGTATCCTGCTGTACTTCCTGACCGCGACCTACGTCCGCCGGGCGGAGTTTGGTGACATTGCGGCGCTGGTCGATCCCTTCGGCCTGTCCGCCTTTGGCCGTGACCTGAGCCACTGGACCCCGGCAGACCGCAACACCCTGCTCGCCCCGTTGGCGGGGCGGCTGCTCACCAACCGGCTGATCTGGCTTGCGCTCGCGTTCGGGGGCCTGGCGCTCACCGCGCGGACCTTCCGGCGCGACCGGGCAGCCGAGACCAAGCGCTCGAAGGAGGCCCCAAAGCAGACCCACGCGGACCGCCCATCGGCCCTTGTTCCGGTCCCTCCCCCCCGCGCCGACCGGGGGGCGCTCGGGTGGGGGCCCCTCGCGACGTTGACCCGCTTCGACGTCCAAACCGTGGTCCGGAGCCCGGCCTTCTTCATCCTGGTCGGCATTACCCTCGTCAACGCATTCATCGGGCTCTGGATCGCGGGCGACGACCCGGGCAGCGTCACCCTGCCGGTCACTCGCCTGATGATCCAGACGCTGTTCACCCAGTTCACGACCTTTCCTCTGGTCATTGCCGCCTACTACGCGGGTGAGTTGGTCTGGCGGGACCGGGAGCGGCGAGTGCATGAGATCCTCGACGCCACGCCCGCGGCGGACTGGGCCTTCCTCGTCCCGAA
>CADEGB010000441.1 GCA_902826755.1 uncultured Gemmatimonadota bacterium | reverse complement strand
AGTTTGATCGACACTTCCCCCTGTTGCGTGAACTTGACCGCGTTGCCGCCCAGATTGAGGAGAATCTGGCGCACTCGGACCGAGTCGCCTCGGACCATGGTCGGCACGGTTTCCGGCAGAACGCAGGTCAAGGCCACTCCCTTGGCGTGGGCCCGTTCGGCGAGCAGCTGGGCCACCTCCTCGACCATCTCGCGGAGATTGAAGTCGGACTGCTCGAGCACGAGCTTGCCAGCCTCGATCTTGGAGAAGTCCAGGATGTCGTCGATGATAGTGAGCAGGGCGTTGGCCGAGTTGGCGGCGGTTCGGACGTAGTCGGCCTGCTTGGGGGCGAGTGACGAATCGCCGAGGAGCCCCAACATGCCCAGCACGCCATTCATCGGGGTTCGGATCTCGTGGCTCATTGCCGCGAGGAAGTCGGCCTTGGTTCGGGCTGCGGCCAACGCGGCGTCGCGGGCTTCGGCCAGCGAGGCTGAGTTGGCGGCGAGTTGTTGATGGCTCTCGCGGACGCGGTCCACCATGATCGCGAAGGCCTGCCCCAAGTGGGCAATTTCGTCCCGACCGTTGGTGGCGATCTGGACGTCGTACTGCCCGGCGGCCACCCGATCGGCCGCCACCCTGAGTCGTCGGATGGGATCGCTGATCCGGACGGCCAGCAGCAGCGCGAGTCCCATGGCCACCAGGAGTGCCAGTCCCCCGATCCCGAGCGCCGCCAGGCGGAACCGGATTGTCTCGGTTCGAGTGGCGTCGAGCGACAGCCCGAGAGAGACGGTTCCCAACCGGCGGTCGAGGTACTTCACCGGGACGGACGCTTCGATGAGGTCGGGCCGCGCCATGGTGGTTGGGGTCGGCGGGGCGAGGTTCTTCGGGTTGAAGTCGCCAATCACCGCGCCGGCCGTGTCCACGACCCGCAGGTAGGCCAGGGATGGATTGGCCTTGGCCCAGGTGACCACCGAGGCGACCGCCCCGAGTTGGTTGAGTTCGAGGCCGACGCCCACGCCAAGCGCCACCATCTCCGCCATGCGCTGGGTCTGGTGTCGCAGATCCCGTTCGGCGGCGCGTTCCTGTCGGGCGGGGAAGTAGGCCGTGAAGAAGACGGTGAGCAGGACCAGCGCGATGACCGCGCTGGTGGCGATTCGGGCCCGAATCGACCAGGTCGCTCCGCGGATGAGGGGTACCACGTTCCCTCAGCCGGCCGCGTCGGATAAGGTCATGGCAGCAAGTAGCCAGGATCGCCGGGACGACGGCGGTCGATCGGGATGGCCTTGACCTTGTCCGGGAGCGGGCTTCCCGACCGGATGAACGCAATCCCACCGGGCGTGGCCGCAACCGCGGCGAGCAGCTCCGCTTCGTTGAGGTACTCGGCCGGGGGCCGCGCCGTCTCGCCAGCAAAGACCAGGCTGATCCAGTGGCGGCGGACGCGGTCCTCCGACATCCCGAGGATCGCTTTGTAGAACCGGCCGCGCTCGGGGACGAAGTTCATGAGCGTCACCCGGGTATGGTTGGGAAACAGCGTCGCGGCACCGAGGAACAACCGACTCAGTTCTTCCCGAGTCAGGCCGGCGATCGGATTCGCTTGGTTGACGACGACGACCAAGGCGGCCTGCCCGGGAGCGGCGGGAGGTGGCTCGGTCGCTCCGCCAGCGATCGCCAGGGCGACGAAGATGGATCGCATATTAGAAGCTGAACTGCACGCCGGCCTGGAGCAGCCGGGTGGTCGGGGCGGGACTGCGCCCGGTCATCAGGGTCTGTTGCAGGTCCAAGTCGGACAGATTGGCCAGCAGGTTCCCCGACGCGGCGTGGAACGACGCCTTGAGGGCCAGCTCCGGTGTGACCCAGTAGTTGATTCCGACGGCCCACTCGTCATGATGGGTGATGTCCTTTGGCGCCGGCAAGGACACGTCTACTGAAATGTGGTTGACCCCCGCGGCCACCTGCCACCGATCGGTCAGGAAGAACCCGGTTTCGAGATACCAGGCACGTTCGCGATCGGAGAGGAACGGGACCTTGTCCTTGATCCAGGCTGCCTCGCTCCGAAGCCAGAGCCGGTCGGTCAGGTATTCGGCTTCGACACCGCCGACGAGGAATCGGCGCCGAGTGGCGTCAAAGACCGGGCTGATGCCCTTTTCGGGCAGCCCGGAGTAGAGGGAAGCGCCGACCCGAAGGCCATGGACTGGTGTCTTGATGTCGAGATGGGCGCCGATGACGTGCTCAGCCTCGAACGGAATGGCCTCACCCGTCACGACCTGGGCCTTGGCGACCAGGGAGAGAGCCGACTCTTCCTGCTCGTAGTCGATCCCCCCACCATACAGGTCGAACTGCGCGGCCCATCGACCGAGCGGGATATTGCCTCGGAGGCCGATCCCCCGATACGACTTGCTCGCGATCGGGACGGGGCCGTACACCGACGCCGGAAGGGTCAGAAACGGGCGCACCGTGCCCAAGCCAGTCACCTCGCTGTAGAGACCGAAGGGATGTTTGGCCTTCCCGAGGCGGAGGTGGAGGTTCCGAGCCACCTCCCAGTCGACAAAGGCATAGTCGAGATTGGCGACGTCTTCATCGCCGACGCTCTGCCAGAGCAACTGGGCCGCTACTTGAATCCGCGGCGCGAGGGGGGTCGACAGGTTGAGGGCGAAGGACGAGCGCCGATATTCACCGTCGGCGTCGCCACCGAGGAATTCGTTGCGGCTGGTTTTCGAGAATCCCCATCCCCCGAAGCCATGAATGTTCAGTTGACGGTCCGGGGGCTGTCCCATGGCGGGGCGTGGCGACCAGAGGCCGAGCATGACGGTGACGAGGACAGCGGTCCGTACCATGGCGTGGATCCCGATGGTGAGCACGACGACTAGTATCGGCACCGGAGGAGGTTGCCTTAGCCATGAAGACGGCTTGAAAGACTCAGGCCTTCGGTCGAGATGCCGATGCTTCCGGTGTGACGACCACTCGCTTGCTCCGTTCCAGGCCCAGGCGGCGGCCTTGGGTGGTCGGTGCCGCACATGGCGGCCTCATCGCGCTGGCCATGGCCGCCAGCCTGCTGGTGGTGCGTGGGATCGTGCGCGAGGCGATGCTGGGTGAGCTCCGGAACTACCTCGCGCGTACCGCGGCCACGGTGGCGGCCCAAATCGACCCGGCCGCGCATGGGGCCCTGACCGACTCGGCGCAGACCGGAACGCCCGAGTATCGGTCCGCCGCGGAGCCGCTTCGGCGCCTGCTTGCCAGCAACCCGGATATCCGGTTCGCCTACACCGGCGTCCTTCGCGGCGACTCGATGTTCTATATCCTCGACGGGGACCCGACGCCGGAGGCTGCCTTCGTCATGGAGCCGGAGGCGCCCACCGAAGGGGAGCGCGAGGTGTGGCGGACCGGCCAGCCGGTGACCGAGCGGGAGCCGAGCGGGACCGAGTCGGGTCTGGGAATCCGGTCGTACGCCCCGCTGCGGGACTCGAGCGGAAAACTGGTGGGCTATGTCGGCGTGACGATGCGCGCTGAGGAATTCGGGGACCGGGTTCGCCGGGTTGACCACGCCGTCGTCATCGGCGCCATGGTGGGCGTGGTGCTGGCGGGGCTGATCGGATTGGCGGCCGGTCGAAACGAGGCCGCTCGGCAGCGCGCCGAGGCCGAGCTGATTCTGGCCCGGGATCGCGCCGA
>CADEGB010000440.1 GCA_902826755.1 uncultured Gemmatimonadota bacterium | reverse complement strand
AAAGGATTCGTCAAAGCTGAAAGAACCATCAGCCCAGGTTCAGGCGGCAGCGGATTTCCTCGCTGCCGCGGATTTTGCGCAAGCCACGCGCGCCATCGCCGATTTGATCGACCGGCTCACGCCCGATTCCATCCCACAACCCATCGGAACCATCCTGACCGACCGCGCCAACGAGCACGAAGTTGGGGAGCGATAGCAGGGTGGCGGGATTGGATTCGGTCATCGAGATCCCCTCGTTGCCGGCGGCACCCACGAAGAGGACCTGGGGAGCCGCCGCCATTCCAGTTCGGAGAACCGCCCGGATCGTGTCGACGGTGTAACGGGCCAACGCTTTTCGTTCCGGCTCCGGCCGGTCCGGAGCGCACTGGGCCAGGGCTCGGAGATAGCTTCGCTCGTGCCGGCCCCACGACATGTTCACCACCCGGGCCCCGCTTTCCACCAGGAACCGAAGAAGGTCGCCGATCGAGGCGGCCTCGCGGTCGGCCAGTTCCCGAGTCCAGCACGGCACCGGCGGGTTCCCTTTCCACCACTCCATCCGGGCGATGACCAGCGCCGCCCGGCCATTGTCCCTCACGGCGACGTCGGCCACTGACGTCCCGTGGATGTACCCGCTCCACCGCCCCACATCCGCCTCCGCGGCAGCCCGCTCCCCGGCCGCCATCGTCGCGATCCGGGCCTCGTAGGCCCGCGTGGCCGGACTCTCGACTCCGGTATCCAGATCGTCGAGCGCTTGAATGACCGCGTTGAGTTCGTCCCGCCGCGCCAGCAGGGCCTCCGGGAGCGGCTCCATGGGTGTGTCGTGGCGGTGTTTGAACGCGTCGTACCCGCGGATCAGCGCCTGGCCGTTCCGGCCACGAGCCAGCCGGGCGCGAAAGAGCGTCGTGTCGACCCCGCTGTCCCAGATACCGATCAGCACGCGGGGCGCCCGAGGATCGTCCGGGATCCCCACGGTTCGCGCGGACCAGAGGTCGCGACCTGGCCCCGTCGCCTGAGCCCAAACGGACTCGCATAGGCCGGCCCCAACGACCGCCGCGAGGCCGGCCCGAACCAGCCAATGTCTCACCTTGAAACCTCCACGGAAAGGCCGGCGTACGATGCCCTGATCCGATGCCAAGGTACTCATGAGCACGCTTCGCCACGACCTGCGATCGGCTTTCCGCCTGATCGTCAAGAATCCGACCTTTTCCCTCGTAGTCATCGCCACCCTGGCGCTCGGGATCGGTCTCAACACGGCGGTCTTCTCCGCCCTCGACGCCTTGCTCTTCCGGCCCCTCCCCGGAGCTCGGAACGCCGAAGAGATCGTCCGACTCTATCGGAGTTGGCCCGGCCAGGAGTTCGGTTCGAACTCGGTTCCCCATTTCCTCGACGTCCGGGACAAGAGCCGAGGCACGTTCACCGAGGTGGCGGCGTGGGGGTTCGCCCCCGTCAATCTCGCGGCGGGTGGCCAGCCCCAGTTGATCGTGGCCCAAGTGGCCTCGGCCAACCTGTTCTCGATGCTCGGGGTCCGGGCGGCCCTCGGGCGGACCTTCGTGGCAGCAGAGGACAGCGGCCGCCGCGCTCACCCGGTGGTGGTTTTGAGCCATGCCGGCTGGATCAAACATTTCGGCGCCGACTCCGGCGTGGTCGGTCGGCCGATCATCCTGAATGGCGAGACATACACCGTCGTGGGGGTCACCCCTGAGGGCTTCCGGGGCGGCCTGCCGCTGGTGAGCCCGGCCCTCTGGGCACCACTGACCCAGCTCGACCATCTCGAACCTGGAGATTCGTCCTGGGTTCGTCGCGGCAACAACAGCCTGCAGGTGCTGGCCCGGCTGGCGCCGGGCGTTTCGGTGGAACGGGCTGAAGCCGCCATGGGCACGCTGGTGGCGGAACTGCGCCGGATCTACCCGGACGAGTACGAGAAGAGCGGGATCACCCTGATCCGCGAGTCCGAGGCCGGCATCCACCCGATGTTCAAGACCGCGCAGGTCGGTCTCAGCGCGGTGATCATGGCGGTCGTCGTCATGCTGCTGCTGATCGCCTGCGTCAACGTGGCCAACCTGATGCTCGCCCGGGCGCGGGATCGGTCCCGCGAAATGGCGGTCCGGCTCAGCATCGGCGCCGAGCGGAGCGTGTTGATCCGGCAGCTGCTGACCGAGAGCCTGGTGCTCGCGACCATCGCGGGTGGCGCTGGGCTACTGGTGGCCTGGTGGGCCATCGGGATCGCCAATCGGGCCGTGACCTCGCTCCCCGGGATGTTCCAACTCTCGCCCGACCTCCGGATCAGCCCGCTGGTCCTCGCGTTCACGTTAGGCGTTTCCGTGGTGACTGGGGTGCTCTTCGGCCTCGCGCCCGCCCTTCAGGCCACCCGACCCGACCTCATTCCCGCCCTCAAGGGCGAGGCACCGGCGGGCTCGGGACGGTCGCGAATGAGCCGGGGCCTCGTGGTGGCGCAGATGGCGCTGTCGATCATCCTGCTTGCCTCGGCCGGCCTGTTCCTCGAGAACCTCGAGGCGGCCACCAGGATGAACAAGGGATTTCGGAGCGAGAACCTGATCGCCGCCGACGTCGATCCGGGCCGGCAGGGCTACTCCCGCGGTCGGACCGAGCAGTTCTACCGGCAACTCGAGGAACGCCTCCGCGCCATGCCAAACGTGGTCGGCGTCGGACTCGCCAACACGCTGCCCCTTTCGATCAACACCAGCGACTGGGGCATCTCGGTTCCAGGATACGAACCCGCGCCGAACGAGAGCATGTCGATCTATGTCTCGATCGTGGCCCCGGGCTTCTTCGATGCCCTCGGCGTCCCGATCATCCGGGGCCGGGCCTTCACGGCGCAGGACGACAGCACGGCGGTTCGAGGCCTGGTGATCAACCAGCGGTTTGCCGAGCGGTTCTGGCCGGACCAGGATCCCATTGGCCGAACGGTGCGGGTCGGTTCGCGCGATCACACCGTCATTGGCCTCACACCAACGGGCAAGTACGTCCGCCTGGGCGAGGGCCCGACCGCGTTCATGTACCTGGCCCAGGCGCAGCACTGGACCACCGGGATGTCGGTGCTGGTGCGAACCAACGGAGACCCGGTCAGCGCCATCCCAGGCCTGATGCGGGAGGTCTCGGCACTCGACCCGACCCTGCCGCTCGCCAACGTGCAGACGATGACCGACCGGATGGGTCTGGCCTTTCTCCCCGCCCGGCTGGCCGCCACCGTCCTGGGCGTCTTCGGCATTCTCGGCCTCGTCCTGGCGTCGTTAGGCGTCTACGGCGTGATGTCGCACGCGGTGGCCCAGCGGAACCGGGAAATCGGGATCCGACTCGCGATCGGCGCCGCCGGCACGGCCGTGGTCCGGCTCCTGATGCGGGACGGGATGACGCTCGTGGGGATCGGGATCAGTCTCGGACTGGCGGGCGCGGCCGTGGGCGCCCGGTTGATGAGTGGAATGCTCTACGGCAGCGGCGCCAACCCGCTCGTGTTCGGGGCCGTTCCCCTGGTCCTCGGCGCGGTCGCGGTTCTGGCCATCTGGATTCCCGCGCGGCGGGCTGCCCGGGTCAACCCGGTGGTCGTCCTCCGCCAGGACTGAGGGCGGATTTGCCGCCGGCCGCGGTGCCGGTGGCCAAGCTGATTGCCCGGGCGGCGGCGTCGACCCGCTCGAGATACCGACGCAGCCCCGCCA
>CADEGB010000439.1 GCA_902826755.1 uncultured Gemmatimonadota bacterium | reverse complement strand
CTCCCGAGGAGGACGTCCACCGCGCCGTAGGGGTCGAGTTGTTTGTCGACTACCCGCGACACGACGTCATCGAGGCCTAACGTTTCCATTCTGGCCGCGAGGTCGCGGAGGACCCGCTCACGGAGCAGGGCCTCGATCTCGCTGCGGGTGGCCTCGGCGCGGCGGCGCTGGGCCTCGCCGCTCGCCGCGGCCCAGGCCCGATGCTTCTCGATCGCGCCGATCAGATCGTCGATGCCGGTCCCGGTGGCCGCGGACGTTTTAACCACCGGCGCTCGCCAGTCGGTGCGAGGCGTCCCGAGGCCCTGGGTGTGCAGCAGGTCTTTGACGGCCTCGTCCGCGCCCGGCCGATCCGCCTTGTTCACCACCAGCACGTCGGCGATCTCGATGATCCCGGCCTTGATGGCCTGGATGTCGTCGCCCGTTCCGGGGATGGTCAGCAGACACACCGTGTCGACGACCCGGGCCACGTCGATTTCCTGCTGCCCGACGCCCACCGTCTCCACCAAGATGACGTCGAATCCGAGGGCATCGAGCAGGTTGACCACCCGGCGGGTGGCCCGGGCCAGCCCGCCGGACTGGCCGCGGTTCGACATGCTGCGGATGAACACCCCGTCGTCCAGGTAGCGCTCCCGCATTCGGATCCGGTCGCCCAGAATGGCACCCCCGGTGTAGGGGCTCGAGGGATCGACGGCCACGACTGCCACTCGGGGGACCGACTGCCGATAGGCGGCCGTGAGCGCGGACACCAGGGTGCTCTTGCCGGCGCCCGGCGGACCGGTAAAGCCGACCTTGACCGCCCGGCCCGTGTCCGAAAACGTGGCGCGGATGACCTCCGGGGCGTCCGGCTCGTCATTCTCGACGACCGAGAGCAGGCGAGCCGTCGCGGCCCGATGCCCAGCGCGAGCGCCCTCGAGCAGGGCCGCCACGCCCTTCATTTCGTGCCGCCGCGCTGCTTGGCCACCGGAACGACCGCCACGCCGGTAGCCTTGGCCACCAGGATCGGCTCCGCCAGCAGGTCGGCGGCCGAGTCGTTCGGATCGACGAGCTGAATCACCTTATGAGCGGTGCACTCGAACTTGCGGGACGACTTGCCGGCAGACACCAACGTGGCCCGGACCTCCAAGTAGTCGCCGCAGTGCACCGGGGCCAGGAAGTCGGCCGTCAGGGTTCGGGTCAGGCCCTCATCGCCGTCATGGCGGATGAGGACTTCGGTCACCGCGTCACCGAAGAGCTGCAGGACCCTGGCCCCGGCCACCAGATTGCCGCCGTAGTGGCCATCCGCGGTCGAAAGTCGCAACCGAATGAACGATTCCATCGAGCCCACCTCTGGTTGAGGCCGATCAGGTTCCGCCGGACGACGCGAGCAGCTGCTCACGAATGACGCGGCGGGCGATTTTGCCGATGCCGGTTCGCGGCAGGGTCGACACGACGTGGATGACCTTGGGCCGCTTGTACCCGGCCAGGCGCTCGTGGCAGAACGCCTTCAGCTCGTCGGGCGAGATGGTCGTGCCGGGAGCCGGGATCACGAACGCATGGACGGCCTCGCCCCACCGCTCGTCGGGCATCCCGACCACCGCGGCGTCGGCCACACCGGGGTGCGCCACCAGGGCCGCTTCCACCTCGGCCGGGATGACCGTCAGACCGCCGGTCTTGATCATTTCCTTGACCCGGCCCTCGAGCCGGAGGAAGCCATCCGCGTCGAACGCCCCGAGATCGCCGGTGCGCATCCAGCCGTCCCGCATGACCTGCGCGGTGGCCGTCGGATCCTCCCAGTAGCCCGCGAACAGCGAGGGGCTTCGCGCAATGATCTCACCGGTGCCGGCCGACCCGTCGGCGGCGGGGAGCAGGTCCAACTCGGCGCCAAGCATCGGCCGGCCCACCGTTCCGATCTTGCGGAGTTGGTCGCCGGCCGGAAGCACCGTCAGGCAGAGATGCTCGATCATCCCGTAGAACTGAATGAAACGGACCGCCGGCATCCGCTCGATCAGCGCGGTGATGAGCGGATCCGGCATTCGCTCCGACGCGTAGGAAATCATCCGGAGTGTCTCGGGAACGGCGGCGGGCGCCACCTCGAGCAGCCGGCGGAGGGTGGTCGGGACCGCGTCGAAATGGGTGATCCGGGCGTCACGCACCGCGTCCCACACCGCGGGCGGGTCGAAATGAGGCATCACGACATGGGTCGCGGCCACCAGCGTGAACGGAAGCAGGTGCTCGAGGCACGACGAGAAGAGCGGGAGGAAATGAAGCGTTCGCTCGTCGGTACCCAGGCCGAGTTCGATGGCCATCGTCACCGCGGCCGCGGTCAAGCCGCCGTGGGTATGGACCGCACCCTTCGACCGGCCAGTCGACCCGGACGTGAAGAGGATCGTGGCCGGGTCGGTGGTCTCGACTGGAACCGACTGGGTCACGGGTCGGGCCGACGCAAGCGCGGCCGGGTACGAGGCGGTTCCGTCGGGATCGTCGAGGCAAAGGAGATGCTCGACCCCGGCCTCGTGGTGCCGCGCCCCAGCCGCCAGCATGGCCTCGCGCTGCACCGAGCCGACGATGAGCACTTTCGGTCGGATCTGGGCAAGGCCGGCGGCCACGTCGCCCCAGGTCCACCAGAAATCGAACGGGCAGGCAATGGCCCCGAGGATCGGAACCCCAAAAAAGAATTCGACGAATTCCGGCCGGTTGGTTGCCCACAGGGCCACTCGGTCGCCCCGGGCAACCCCGAGGGTGGCCAAGGCGCCGGCCAGCCGGCTGGCTCGATCCGAGACCTCGCCCCAGGTCCAGGAAAGGTCGCCGAAGACGACGGCGGGACGATCGGGCCAGGACTGGGTGGCCCGCCCGAGCAAGGCGTCGACGCGGTGGGGATAGCCGCGCGCCACCATCGTCACCGGGCTTGATCCCACTGACGAACGAAGTCGACGATGGCGGCCGTCGGGGTGCCGGGCCCGAAGATGCCGGCGACGCCGAAGGCCTTGACCTTTGGGATGTCGGGCGGCGGAACGATGCCGCCCATCAGGACCAGGACGTCCTTGGCGGCGTGCTCCTTGAGGGAGCGGCAGATCTCTTCGGCGAAGTGCAGGTGGGTGCCGGACAGGATGCTGAGGCCGAGGACATCGGCGTCTTCTTCCACCACGGTGCGGGTGATCATCTCCGTGGTCTGGAAGATCCCGGTGTAGATGACCTCCATCCCGGCATCGCGGAACGCTCGGGCGACGATCTTGGCACCGCGGTCGTGGCCGTCGAGGCCCGGCTTGGCCACCACGACGCGTACGGGTGGTTTCATGGGTATGATCCCTTCTGTCGACTAGTAGACGAGCGGGCCGCGGTAGCCCCCGAACACGTTGCGCAGACGGTCGCAGATCTCGCCCACGGTGGCGTGGGCGGTGATGGCGCGGACCACGGCGGGCATCACGTTCACGGCGCGCCGGGCGGCGTCTTGGACCTCCTGGAGCGCGCTGGCGACCTCGGCCTGCGGCCGGGACCGACGGACGCCCTGGGTCCGCTTGATCTGCCGTTCGGCCAGGCCTGGGTCGAGCACGAAGGGCTCGAACGGCAACGGCGCCTCGGGCTCGGCGTGGATGTTGACGCCGACGATGTACTCGGCGTTGGATTCAACGGCCCGTTGGAACGCCGCGGACGAGTCGGCAATCTGCTGCTGGATGAAGCCGTCCTCGATCGAGTGG
>CADEGB010000438.1 GCA_902826755.1 uncultured Gemmatimonadota bacterium | reverse complement strand
TTGCGCCTTGCCGATAGTCCCCCGACCCGAGGTGACCGGGTGAAGGAACGCTGGACCGAGATCAAGGCCGTCTTCAACGAGGTGGTCGACCTGCCGGCCGCCGAACGGGCCGAGGTGCTGAACCGGCCCGACCTCGACCCCTGGATCCGCCGCCAGGTGGAGAGCCTCCTTGGCGCGGCCGAGGGTGGCGGCAGCCTCCTCGATCAACCAGCCCTCGCGCGGCTGCCGGTGCTGGCCGAGCCGGGCGCGGGTGCGGCCTCGCTGGTCGGCCGAACCATCGGGCCTTACCGAGTGGTTCGGGAAATCGGCCGGGGCGGGATGGGGACGGTGTACGAGGGGTGCCGGGTCGACGCGGAATTCGAGCAGCGGGTCGCCATCAAGACCTTGCGGCTCGGCCTCGGCGTCCCCGAGTTGGTCAATCAGTTCCGGCACGAGCGCCAGATCCTCGCGGCGCTGCAACACCCCAATATCGCGGCCCTGCTCGATGGTGGCGTCACCGACGACGCCATCCCGTACATCGTGCTCGAGTACGTCGACGGTATCGCCATCGACCGGTTCTGCGAGTCGAATCAGCTCGGTCTGCGGGCCAGACTCGACCTGTTCCGGCAGGTGCTCGAGGCGGTTCAGTACGCGCACCGGCAACTGGTCATTCACCGGGACATCAAGCCGGGCAACATCCTCGTCACCCGGGACGGCCATGTCAAACTGCTGGACTTCGGGATCGCCCGGCTGATCCGAGCGGACGGGCGGGAGTTGACCCAACCGGGCTCGGCCGCCATTACGCCGGCCTACGCGAGTCCGGAGCAGCTTCGAGGTGAGCGCGCCTCGACCGCCACCGACGTCTACTCGTTAGCGCTGGTCCTCTACCGCCTGCTGACCGGGAAGAGTCCGCTCACCGAAGACCTCGCCTCGCCCGGCGAGTTGCTGGCTGCCCTCTCGACCGGTCCCCTGCCCCCGCCCAGTGCCGACCCGGCCCCGACCGCGGCGGCCACGATGGGGGTCGGCTCGGTGGAGCGGCTGCGACGGCTCCTGGCCGGGGAACTGGACGCCGTCGTCCTGAAGGGGCTCCGACTCGAACCGGAGCGGCGCTATTCGAGCGTCGATGCGCTGGCAGACGATCTGCTGCGCTACCTCAAGGGTCTGCCCGTCACCGCCCGGCCAGACACGGCGTGGTATCGTTTCAGCACGTTCGTTCGTCGGCGCCGCGGCACGGTGGTCGCCTCGGTCGCGGCGGTGGCGGCACTGCTCATGGGTACAGTGGTATCGGCGTGGCAGGCGCGGCAGGCGGAAATCCAGGCCCGCCGGGCCACCCGGGTCGCGACGTTCCTGCAGCAGGTCATCGGCGCCTCGGCCCCGCTCGCGGACTTTCCGGCGCCACGACTCGGCCCCGGCGCGACGGTGGCGGAGTTGATCGATTCGACCGCCGGCCGGATCGAGATGGTGGCGGCCGACGACCCCGAGATCGGCACGGTGCTCCACCATCTCCTTGGCCTGGCATACCAGAGTCAGGAGCGGCCGGTCGAGGCGGAACGACAGTTCGCCGCGATGGCTCGCCTGGCCGAACCGACCTTCGGTCCCGGCTTGGCCAACGTGATCGTGGCGATGGCCCACACCGCGGGTGCCATCGACCAACGGGACTGGGCCGCCGCGGAGACGGCGCTCGAGCGAGCAGGTGAGGCGCTGGCGGCCCTCGACCGCCGCCGCCCCGATCGGTACGGGGAGATGCTCGGGCAGTTCGGACTGCTCGCCCGGCACGCCTGGCCCGCGCATCTGGCGGGGATCGACGCGCAGCGTCTGATGGCGCGGGCGTCGGTGCTGGCCGGCCAGGGGCGGACGGACGAAGCCACCGCCACCGCCCGCCAAGCGCTCGATCGGGCCAACACCGGCAGCGCCCCCGCGGAGGCCCGGGCCCAGGCCATGGTAACGTTAGGCACGCTGGAACTGGCCACCAGTGGCGACCGCGCTCCCGGGGAACGACGGCTGTGGGACGCCCTCCGGCTGATCGATTCCCTGCCCAATCCTGACGTCCCCGCCAAGGCGGGCGTGCTCTGGGCCCTGGTGGCCTCCCAGGCCGCGGCGGGCGCCACCGCCGACTCCCTCGGCCAGGAGGCGTTCCGGATTTCCGAACGAGCCGCCGGCCCCACCAGCCTGGCGGTGGCCCGGCAACTCTGGCTTCGCGGCTCGACCGCCCGCGTCCGGGGAGATACGGCCGCCCAACGGGCCAGTCTGCGCCGCGCGATGACCATCGTCTCCGCCCATCCGGCCCCGCCCGCCGAGCTGCGCCAGGCGATCACGATGGAGTACGCCAGAACCCATTGGCTCGCCGGCGCACTCGACAGCGCGATTGCCCTGGCAGAAGGCGTCTATCGGGAACGGCTGGCTACGGCCGCCGGATTCCCCGCCGCCGAGGCCGGTCAGTTGCTGGGCACCCTGCTCCGGATCCGGGGCGAAAGCCGTTCCCCGGGATCGGCCGACTTCCGTCAGGCGGAGCCGGTCCTGCTCCGAGCCGACTCGGTTCTCACGACCCTGGTGCCGCCCGACCACTACTGGCGCCAGACGACCACTGGTTCGTTGGCCCGCTTGTACCTGGCCACCGGCGACCGCGTCCTGGCCCGCCGGTTCGCGGCTCTCCTGCCGGACTCGGCCCGGCGGCACCTGCCCGCCTCGCTGCGCTGACATCGGGCCTCGGGCCGGTATCTTGGGAGGATGGACGAACCGAGCCACCCCACCACCGTCACGGATCTGCTGATCGAGCTCCAACAAGGCCGGCCGGGCGCGTTGGAGCGGCTGGTCCCAATCGTCTACGACGAACTCCGAGCGATCGCGGCGGGCTACCTGCGGCGCGACCGCGGCGCCACCCTCCAACCGACGGCGCTGGTCCACGAACTCTACTTCAAGCTCGTCGACCAGCGCCGGACCGATTGGGCCACCCGGGCCCATTTCTTTGCCACGGCAGCGCTGTTGATGCGGCGGCTGATCATTGATCACGCCCGCGCCGCGCTCGCCCAGAAACGAGGGGGCGGGAAGCTCGTGACCCTCGACGAGGACGTCAACGTCGGCGTGGCCGACACCCCGGAAGATCTGGTGCGGGTCGACGAAGCACTGGCCGAGCTGGCGGAGTTCGATCCCCGTCAGGCCAAGGTCGTCGAGATGCGGTTTTTCGGAGGCTTTACTAACGAACTCGTCGCCGAATCGCTCGGGATCTCGGTCGCCACGGTCAAGCGGGACTGGACCATGGCGCGGGCGTGGCTCGCGACCGAGCTGCGGCGACCGCCGGACTGAGCCGGCAGCGCGGCAGGACTCATCGGGCCGGACGCCGCGACACCAGGTAGGCCGCACCGGCGCCCGCCACCACCACCAGCACCGCGATCACTTCCCGGCCCGTCAACGTCGTCATCAACGCAAGCACGAGCGCCATGGCGGCCAACGGCACCACCGGGCCGAACGGCAATCGAAGGGCCACCTGGTCCTCGCCGATTCGGCGGCGCTGGAGCACCAGGGTGGCCGCGGCGGACACCAGGTAGATCAGGAGCAACGCGCTCGACGCCAACGCCGTCAGCGTGTCGAAGTCAGCGGCGATGGCGAGGCCACACGCCAGCGCGGCGTGGGTCGCGATGGCGATGGCCGGCGACTGAAACCGCGGATGAACGCGGGCGATTGCCCGAGGCAGGCGCCCGGCGGCGGCCATCGCAAAGAGGGAACGGGGCGACG
>CADEGB010000437.1 GCA_902826755.1 uncultured Gemmatimonadota bacterium | reverse complement strand
TCTCCACGCCAACGGCCCGAGCCCGGTCCACCAGCGCCGTCACCAGCGCGGCTCCGTCAGCATGCCCCACCGCTCGGATCGCGCCCGGAGAGGCCCCGACGTGATGGTGGAGAAGATTGAACGCCGTGCCGCCGGACATCGGGCCCTGGCAGAGGTCCGTGACGGCGGTGGCCGCCACCGTCCCCTTGAGCAGGTCCGACTCGAACCACTCGTCGAGCAGCTCCGCCACGGCCATCGGAACGGTCCGGAGCACCTCGACCATTTCTTCCCGACCGAGCCCCCGAAGCGTCCGGCCCACCTTGAGAAGGGCCAACATCTCGCCGAGTCGATCCGCATCGATCCGGGGCGCGGGCGACTGATAGAGAGCGCCGAGGAAGCCCGCGAGTCGATGGATCCGGCCGGCAAACGCTCCCCAGCGGTCGGCGTCCCGCGCGGAGAATCGGCGGATCGACCCGGCGGTGGCCGTCGGATCGGCGGAGAGCTGGAGCCAGCCGCCGGCGCCGTCGGGTGCGGACACCGGCGCCGCGGTCCTGGCCGGCGCGGCGATCCCGATTCCCCGGGCCACCTCGGATGGCATCCATCCGCCCGAGCCGGCCAACGGCGCCGCCCGAAACCCCGGCGCGAACTCGATCTCGCGGAGGGCGCCGCCGGGTCCCGAGGCCGACTCGACCACCAGGACCTTGTTCCCGGCCCGGGCCAGCGCAATGGCGGCAACCAGTCCACTGGTGCCCGCCCCGATGACGACGGTATCGAATTGTCGGGTCATTGATCCGCCAGAATCTTGAGCGCCGCGAGCCGGCCGGACGCGCCCATGATGCCGCCGCCCGGATGGGTGCCCGCCCCGCACTGGTAATAGCCCTTGATCGGCGTTCGATACTTGGCCCAGGCCGCCGCCGGTCGGAGGAAGAACAACTGCTGGAGCGCCAACTCGCCGGCAAAGATGTTGCCTTCCGACAGGCCGGTGATCCGCTCGATGTCGAGCGGGGTCAGCACTTGCCGATGGAGGATGGCCGACTTGAGGTTGGGCGCGTACTCCGCCACCGTGTCGACCACCGCGTCACCGAACGCCTCCCGCTTGGCATCGGTCCAGCCCCCCTCCAGATGGTAGGGCGCGTACTGGACGAAGACACTCATCACGTGCTTCCCGGGCGGCGCCATATTCGGATCGAGCATCGAGGGGAACACGATGTCCATGTACGGGCGCTTCGAAAACCGGCCGTATTTCGCGTCGTCGTACGCCCGTTCGAGGTACTCGACGCTCGGCGAGATCGAAACGGCCCCGCGATGGAGGGGGCCAACGCCCGGGAGGCAGGTGAAGTTCGGCAGCTCGCTCAGCGCCAGATTCACCTTGCCCGAGGAGCCCCGGAACTTGAATCGCCGGACCGCCTGGACCAGATCGTCGGGCAGCTGCTCGGGGTCGACGAGGTCGAGGAAGGTCCGCCGCGGGTCGAGGCCGCTCACCACCAGCGGCGCCTTGATTTCCTCGCCGCTATCGAGGACCACGCCGGTGGCCCGGTTGCCGGACACCAGAACCTGTTTGACGCCGGCCTCGCATCGGATCGTGGCGCCGAGCGCCATGGCGGCGTTGGCAATGGCGTTGCTGATCGAGCCGGTCCCGCCCTTGGCAAACCCCCACGCCCGAAAGGCGCCGTCGATCTCGCCCATGTAGTGATGGAGCAGCACGTACGCTGAGCCGGGCGAGCGCGGTCCCAGAAACGTCCCGATGATTCCGCTCGCCGACTTGGTGGCTTTGAGCGGGTCGAACTCGTACCACTCGTCGAGATAGTCCGCCGAACTCATGGTCATCAGCTTGTAGAGCGCGTGGAAGCGCTCGGGGCCGAGGGATCGCATGTGGCCGCCCAGCTTGAGAAGCCCCGCCAGGTCGCTCGGCGCCAGCGAGGTGGGGTCGGGCGGAATCATCCCGAGAATCGGCCGGACGGCCATGGCCATGTGATGCATCAGCCGGCCGAACTCCACCATCGCCTCGGCATCCTTGAGCGAGTGGCGGGCCACTTCGCGTCGGGTCAGGTCGGCGTCGCCCCAACCGGCCAGATAGTCGCCGTTGGGAAGCGGGGTAACCGTGCTTTCGAGCGGCAGGATCTGAAGCCCGTGTCGGGGCAGCTCGAGGTCGCGGATGATCTCCGGCCGGAGCAGACTCACCACGTAGGAGAACACCGAGAACGTAAATCCGGGAAAAACCTGCTCGCTCACCGCCGCCCCGCCCACCAGATGGCGGCGTTCGAGTACCAGCGTCTTCTTGCCGGCCCGCGCCAGATAGGCGGCGGTGACCAGTCCGTTGTGCCCGCCGCCGACGACGATCGCGTCCCAGGAAGTGGCCATGGCGCGCCTTACGCTTTCTTCCGGGCGGGATCAAAGAACGGAAGCTTCCGGACCCAGGCCTCGGCCCGACGCCGCTGATGCTCCACCGTCATTTCGATTTCCACCTGGGTGTCCGGGGCGAAATGGGGCGCCCGGATGTGGGCCAACGCCAGATACTTCTTGAGCAGGGGCGACCAGCACCCGCTCGAGGCATACCCGATCTGCTGGTCGTCCCGGTAGATCGGCGTGCTGGACCGCCACGCCACGGTCGGGATCGCGGGCGGGAGGCCGTGCTCGGCGTAGAGCGCCTCGAGCGATTCCCAGTTGACGTCGATCCCGACGAACCGCCAGGCCGGTCCGCGAGCATGTTCCGCCGCCAGGGCCCGTTGCCCGTTGTAGCGCCCCTTGTCGAGACTCACCGTCCAGTCGAGCGACAACTCGTAGGGCGACGACTTCTGATCCGGGATCAGCGCCCGGTGGGCCGAGTGGTAATCGACGTCCGCCATGACCAGGCCCGCCTCGATCCGCGCCATGTCGAGAGCCCAGATCCCGGCGGGCACGATCCCGTAGTCCCGACCCACCGCCATCAACCGGTCCCAGACCGCCACCGCGTCGGCGGCGGGGACCCACAATTCATAGCCGAGATCGCCAGTGTAGCCGGTCCGCGAGATCTGGATCTCGGCCCCCGCGATCCGGTTCGGCATCATCCGGAAATATTTGAGCCCGTCCAGCGGCGTCTCGGCCGCGGCGTCGAGGATGGCGCGGGAGAGTGGTCCCTGGAGAGCGAGGGCCCCCAGCGGATCCGACACGTCCTCGATGGTGACGCCGAGCCCGAACCCGTTCATCGAGAGCCACCGGTAGCTCGGCTCGGCCGCCGTCAGGCGGAACCGGTCCTCGCCCAGGCGGGTGATCGTGCCGTCGTCGATGACCTTGCCGTCCCCATCGCACCACGGTGTATAGAGCACCTGACCGACCCGGCATTTGGTCACGTCGCGGGTCACCATCCGATCGAGCAAACGCGCCGCGCCGGGCCCGGAAACCAGGTACTTCTGGAGTGGGGAGATGTCGAACAGGGCTGCCGCGTTCCGGATCGCGGCGTACTCGCGGTCGTGAAGCAGGTCGTAGGTACTCGCCACCGTGTGGCCGGACCAGCGGCGCCAGGCCTGCCCCAGCATGAGCGGCGCCGTCCGCTGGTGGAACGGAGTGGTCTTGAGCATCCGGATCTCGAACTGAGGGTTTGGAGATCGCCCGACGGGGCGAGGGGGGGAGTATACACCACGGCCCGGAAGCGGCACAGTCCCCGTTTTCGGCCTTTCTACGGTGGACACACGCCCGGGGCTTGGGTATATAAACTGGCTATGGCATCGCTCCGCCTCTCCGTCGCCGCTTCCCTGGCCCTTGCCGCGCTGTTCGTGGCCCGGCCCGGGGTGGCGCAT
>CADEGB010000436.1 GCA_902826755.1 uncultured Gemmatimonadota bacterium | reverse complement strand
GTCGTCGTCTTCTGGGCCGACGATCGTATAGGGCAGACTGGCCGTGTACTGGTTCCCGTCGGAAAGCTCGACGGTGATGGCCCGTTTCCCATCGATGAAGAGACTCCGGGGGCCGACGATGAAGAGACTGGTCGTCCGCAACTCTCCGGGTGCCACCCGGAGCGGGTTCTCCGGGGCGATGATCTGGGCACCGTCGACGCCCGATACCGCGATCTGGTACGCGCGCGGGCTCTCGGCCCGGTTGGTGATCCGGATGCGGACCTGGTTGACCACACGCCCGTCCGGCTCGAACGAGTAGGGAGCCCCGATGCCGCGGAGGATGGTGACGTCCGTGTCTGCCTTGGTGGTCAGGAAGTAGAGAAACGCCGACACCGCGATCGTCAATGCCACCGGATAGAGGACCACGCGGGGTCGGAGAAACCGCTTCGGCTTCCCCTCCAGCTCGTCGCGGGAGGTGTAGCGGACCAGGCCGCGGGGCCGGTCGACCCGGTCCATGATCTCGTCGCAGGCGTCGGCGCACTGGGTGCAGTGGATGCACTCCATCTGGAGTCCGTCGCGGATATCGATGCCGGTCGGACAGGTCTGGACGCAGGCCCCACAGTCAATGCAGTCGCCGGCGCCTTCGACCTGCTTGGCTCCCTTGGCGCGCGGCTCGCCGCGGCCGTAGTCGTAACCGACGATCAGCGACTTCCGGTCCAGCAGCACCGACTGGAGCCGCCCGTAGGGGCAGGCCACCAGGCAGGTCTGTTCCCGGAAGTAGGTGAAGTCGAACATGATGGCCACGGTCGTGGCGGCCATCACGAAGAAGGCGGTGGGGTGCTCCCTCGGCGAGAGCTGGACCCACTGCACCAGCCGGTCGATGCCGACGAAGTACGCCAGGAAGGTGTGGGCCAGGAACAGTGAGAGCACCAGGAAGACGGCGTACTTGAGCAGTCGGCGGGGCTTGAGGCCGGTTTGCCGGTCGAGCGCAAGCGTTCCGGTCCGGCCGCCTTCAATCAGGCGCTCGAGCGGTCGGAACAGAAACTCCATGTAGACCGTCTGCGGGCAGCCCCAGCCACACCAGACCCGTCCGAAGAGCGCGGTGAGCAGGAAGATCCCGATCCCGACGCTCACGAACAGCAGCATGAACAGGAGCGTGTCGGTCGGCAGGAAGGTGGCGCCGAAAAGGTAGAACTCCCGCTTCGGCAAATCGAGCAGGATGACCGGATGACCGTTGATCTCGAGGTACGGAATGATGAAGAACACGAACATCAGCGCGTAGGCGACCACCCGGCGTTTCTGCCAGAATGACCCCTCCGACAGCTTGGGCCTGAGCCAGCGCCGGGAGCCGTCGACGTTGAGGGTCGAGAGAACGCGGTCGGTCGCCTTCGCGGTGCTCATTCAGCGTGCTCCTGTGCTACTTCGCGGCCGAATCGGCTGGCGCCGCTGCTGCGGTCGCGAGCGAGTCGACGTTGACCCCCTGGGGCGCCTTGGGCGCCTTGGGAGTGGTGCCCTTCAGTGCCAGGACGTAACCGGCGACGGCCTTGAGCTGGTCCGGCTTGAGGATCTTGCCCCACGCCGGCATGCCCTTGGCCGCGACGCCATTGGAGATCGTGTTGATGATCTCGAGCGGCTTCCCGCCGTTGATCCAGTATCCGTCCGTCAGGTTCGGGCCGATGAGCCCCCCGCCGTCCGCCAGGTGGCACGAGGCGCACATGGACGTGAACGTGGTGGACCCGAGGGCTCGCTGGGCGGGATCAGCGGCCGCGGCGACGAGCTGCTCGTCCGTCAGCCCGGCCAGCGGATCGTTCTTGGCCGCCAGTTCCGCCGCCTTGGCCATGTCCGCGTCATAGTCGGCGATCCGACCCTTTCCGATCCCGACCCCTGGTACGTTGAGGTAGTAGATGATCGAGAAAATGATCGTGACCCAGAAGGTCGCCAGCCACCAACGCGGCATCGGATTGTCGTACTCCTGGATGCCGTCGTACTCATGGTCGAGCAGACGGTCCTGATTGGGATCGACGCTCATATCGCTCACGCTCCTTCACGGGTTGAAGTCGCCTTCGGGGCATCCTCGAGCGGCAGCCGACTGGCTCGATCGAAGTCCTTCTTCCGCGAGGGAAGGAAGACCCGGATGGCGATCATGGCGAAGGCGACCATGAACAGGATCAACGCGATTTCGGCGTAGCTCGACAGCCCGGCGTTGCTCATGATGTCGGTGAGGCGCATCAGCGGGAGCCTCCCACCACGGTGCCGCCGACCCCACCGGTCTGGGCCAGCTTGATGTCCTTCCCGAGCCGCTGCAGGTAGGCGATCAACGCGATCACTTCCTTGTCGGCCAGATCCGAAGGACCGCCCTGTTGGGCGATGCCGTCGGCGATCTGCTTGGCCTGGGCCCGGGCCTGATCCGGCGCGTTGTTGACCGCGTCGCCGTAGGGGACGCCGAGCATGACCATCGCGTCGACTCGCTTCTGGATCGTCGGGAAGTCGATCGCGTTCTTGAGCAGCCACGGATAGGGCGGCATGATCGACCGCGCCGTGATCTCGGGCGGGTTCTCGAAGTGCCGGACGTGCCACAGATCGGGATACTTGCCGCCGATGCGGGCCAGATCCGGACCGATCCGGCGGGAGCCCCAGAGGAACGGGTGGTCGTAGACGAACTCACCCGGCTTCGAGTACTCGCCGTACCGCTCGGTCTCGTACCGGAACGGCCGAACCATCTGGGAGTGGCAGTTGAAGCACCCTTCCCTGATGTAGAGGTCCCGGCCCGCCAGCTCGAGCGGGGTGTACGGCTTGACTGACGCGATCGTCGGGACGTTCGACTTGATCAGGAACGTCGGGATGATCTCGAACAACGACGCGACGATCACCGCCAGGGTCACCATGACCGTGAACGTGATCGGGAGCCGCTCCCAGGTCCGGTGCCAGGCCGCCCGGGCAAACCCGGCGACCCCACCCTCGCTCGGACGCGGCGCCTCGGTGTAGTTGGGCGCCAGCGGGGCCGCCTGGATGATCGGCTCCTCGTACTTGGCCGGCCGGGTCGCCCAGGTCTTGAAGATGTTGTAGCCGAACACCACCATGCCGGCGATGTAGAGCGTGCCGCCGACGGCCCGGAGCAGGTACATCGGCATCAGCCGCATCGTCGTCTCGACGAAGTCCGGGAACTGGAGCCGCCCGGTCGCGTCGAACGCCCGCCACATGAGGCCCTGCGTCAGGCCGCCGCTGTAGATCGCGACCGCGTAGAGGATCATCCCGAATGTCGCGAGCCAGAAGTGGATCTCAGCCAGTTTCTGACTGTGGAGCTTGGCCTGGAACAGTCGCGGCAACAGCCAGTAGACCATGCCGAACGTCAGGAGGCCGTTCCACCCCAGCGCGCCCGTGTGCACGTGCGCGATGATCCAGTCGGTGTAGTGCGCCAGCGCGTTGACGCTCTTGATCGAGAGCAACGGTCCCTCGAACGTCGACATGCCGTACGCCGTCACCGCCACCACGAAGAACTTGAGGACCGGATCCTCGACCACTTTGCGCCAGGCGCCCCGCAGGGTCAGCAGTCCGTTGACCATGCCGCCCCACGACGGCGCCCAGAGCATGACCGAGAACAGCATGCCGAGGGTGGACGCCCATTCGGGCAGCGCGGTGTAGTGGAGGTGGTGCGGCCCGGCCCAGATGTACATGAAGACCAGGGTCCAGAAGTGGAGGATCGAGAGCCGATAGCTGAAGACCGGCCGATCCGCCGCCTTGGGCATGAAGTAGTACATCAGGCCGAGGAACGGCGTCGTCAGGAAGAAGGCGAC